>CAZNQI010000083.1:2369-6676 GCA_964575375.1 uncultured Faecalibacterium sp. | reverse complement strand
CTTTTATTTGTTTTTTAACCACCGTAGGTTCAAAAGTATGCGCACTTGTCATCAAGTGAAACGGGCATACCAATTCCCACACGTGCGTTATCCCGAAAAGTATAGCACAACTCTATTTAAAATGCAAGTATTTTATGAATATTTTTTTATTTCTTATTTTTAGAAAAAACTTTCTTTTGCAAAAGTGCTATCCTCTGTTTTCTTTTTTCCTCTTCGTTGAGATTTTCAGTGTATTTTCCATCAAAAAAGCTTACAACACTGCCCTCTCTTATTTTAAAATCAAATTCCGAAACAGGAACTTCAATATGCGACAAATCTTCCTTTTCGAGAACTGCTATGCCGTTTACAATTCTGTCCACAATCAGTATTTCCATTTACAGCTCCACTCTCTCATACGAATTATCCGAGCACTTAAACACTATTGTACCGTCATAGTCTGTTCTGTATATTATCATATTTCTCGAATCGGTATAGTCAAGTGCTTCCTCATGAGGATGACCGTACGAATTACCCTCGCCGCAGGAATAGATTGCAAAATCTGCATCAACCTTGTCAAGGAAGTTTTCGTGTATAGCTTCTCTGCTGCCGTGATGTCCCATAACAAGAATATCCGACTTATAATCGAATGTAACAGTTTCATAAACAGATGACAGCTCCTGCTTTTCAGCGTCGCCCAAAATCATAATGTTTGTTCCGTTTGCGTTGACCTTGCAAATAACGGACATATCGTTTAAGTCCTTAACCTGCTCGGTGGGGCCTAAAACTGTCATCGTTACGCCGTCTATCGAATAGGTTTCCCCCACAGCAGCAAGACTTACTTCGATATCGTACTGAATAATGCCGTCAAGAAGTTTTTCGTAAACTCTTGTTGTCGGAGTATTAATATCGGAAAGCTCGGGCATAATTACCATACCGACCGGAAATTTATCGAATACATCACTCATTCCTCCGATATGATCTGCGTGAGGATGCGATGCAACAACATATTCTAATTTTTCAACGCCGCAGGAATTTATATACTCTGCAAGATATTCTCCCGTGTTATCCTCACCGGCATCAATTAAAATTCCTTTATCTCCACTTTGAATTAAGGTTGCCGAAGCCTGTCCCACGTCAATAAAATGAACATAGACAGCTTCAGCCGAAACATTCGGACTATCGGACAGCAAAGCTTCTCTTTCTTCGCTGTCTGTTGAGAAAAAGAAAACCGCTAAAACTGCCAACAAAAAAACAAGTGCTGAAGAAAGCTTATTTTTTGCCTTTTTTCGTCTTCTTCGTGCCATATCTGTTTACTCTCTTTTCGTTATTTTTATGTGTTTTCATAGATTTATTTGAAGCGGCAGGTGCGTTAACAAGGCATTTCTCGCCGTTCCCTATAAGATCAAATCTGCCTGCTTTTTTTAGAGCCTTTATAATCACTTCGCTGTTAGCCTTATTGTAATATTGCAAAAGTGCCCTTTGCATAGCCTTTTCTTCGGGCGTTTTTGCAACATAAACCTCTTTCATTGTATAAGGGTCAAGTCCCGTGTAAAACATACAGGTTGAAATCGTACCGGGTGTGGGGTAAAAGTCCTGCACCTGTTCGGGTCTTATCTTTCGCTTTTTTAGGAAAACAGCAAGCTCAACGGCATCGTTCAAGGTTGAGCCCGGATGCGATGACATAAGATACGGAACAAGATACTGCTCCTTGCCTGCACTTTTGGTAAGCTCAAAATATCTCTTTGAAAAATTTACATAGGCGTCAATATACGGTTTACCCATTTTTTCAAGCACCCCCGCCGAACAATGCTCCGGAGCCACCTTGAGCTGACCGCTTATATGATGTTTGATAAGCTCCTTGAAAAATGTTTCATCCTCATCTTGAAGCATATAGTCATATCTGATACCCGAACGAATAAATACCTTTTTAACACCTTTTATTTTTCTAAGTTCTCTTAATATATCAACATATTCTCTGTGGTCTGCCTTTAGTGCAGGGCAAACCTTCGGTGCAAGACAATGCTTACCCTTGCAAAGTCCCATAGTCTGTTGCTTTTCGCAAGACGGCTTTCTGAAATTTGCTGTCGGGCCACCGATATCGTGTATATAGCCTTTGAAATCAGGTAAGGTTGTCAAAAGCTCTGCTTCTTTTAAAATAGACTCTTTACTTCTCGATGTAACGTATCTGCCCTGATGAAACGCTATGGCACAGAAATTACATCCACCGAAGCATCCTCTGTTGTGTGTTATTGAAAATCTTACCTCTGCAATGCCGGGCACACCACCCACAGACTCATAGCTCGGATGATATGTTCTGGTAAACGGCAGTGCATAAACCTCGTCAAGCTCGTCAGTTGTAAGAGGTGGCATCGGCGGATTTTGAACAAGCATTTTATTTCCGTGGCGCTGTTTTACAACTTTACCTCTTATATGGTCTTGCTCGTCTTGCTGAATTCTGCAGGATACAGCGTATTCTCTTTTGCTCTTTACTACATTTTCAAAGCTCGGACACTCTGCACCTGTAAGCGGTGTATCTTTAACATCACACACATAGCAAGTACCTCTTATGTCCGTTAAAGAGGTTATATCTTCACCGTTTCTAAGTCTTTCAGCAATTTCAACAGTCTGCTTTTCACCCATACCGTATGAAATCAAATCAGCTTGAGAATCAAAGATAATCGAGCGTCTGATTTTATCGTCCCAATAATCATAATGTGCAAAACGTCTTAAAGATGCTTCGAGTCCACCTATGATAATAGGTATATCGCCGAAGGCTTCACGAATACGGTTGCAATAGACAATTACTGCCCTATCGGGTCTTTTACCTGCAACGCCGCCGGGAGTATATGCATCTTCACTGCGTTTCTTTTTTGCCGCTGTATAGTGAGCCACCATAGAATCGATATTTCCCGAAGAAACGAAGAAACCGAGACGAGGTCTGCCGTATTCTTTGAAAGGCTCTGCACTATGCCAATCGGGCTGTGAAAGTATGCCGACAGTAAAGCCGTTATGCTCAAGAACTCTTGAGATTATTGCAGGACCAAAGGACGGATGATCCACATAGGCATCACCGATTACATAAACGAAATCGACCTCGTGCCAGCCTCTTTCTGTTGCCTGCTTTCTGTTAATAGGTAAAAAATCTGTCATACTACTCCTTTAATCGGAAAAAATATCATAGTCGCTTGCATCTGCACCGTCATCATCCTCCGCAGGAGAAGCTCCTGCTTTGCTTTCAAGATATTGCGCTCTCGAAATAAGAACCGTTCTTGGCTTATTGCCGTCGGCAGGACTTACATAACCGAGTGCTTCAAGCTGATCCATAATTCGTCCTGCTCTTGAAAAGCCTATTGAAAGCTTTCTTTGAATTGCAGTTGTAGACGCTGTTCCCGAGGTTGTTATCAAATCAATTGCATCATTGAGAAGAACATCATACTTTTCGCTCTTGGCATCTGCAACTTCTTCACCGGAACCCTTCTTCTTTTCGCCGGCTGCATTCTTTTCAATCTGCTGCATAATCTCACTGTCGTATTCAGTGTTTTCTTGGTCTTTAATAAAAGTAACAATCTTTTCTATTTCCTCATCGGAAAGATATGCGCCTTGAATTCTGACAGGCTTTGAAACATCAACCGGGTTAAACAGCATATCACCGTTACCGAGAAGATTTTCAGCGCCGATAGCATCAAGTATTGTTCTCGAGTCAACCTGCGAGGAAACAGCAAGAGAAAGTCTTGACGGAATGTTAGCTTTAATAGTACCTGTGATAACGTCAACCGATGGACGCTGTGTTGCAACAACAAGGTGGATACCTGCTGCTCTTGCCTTTTGTGCAAGACGGCAGATTGAATCTTCAACCTCCTTCGGCGATACCATCATAAGGTCGTTAAGCTCGTCGATGAACACAACAATTTGCGGCATTGCTTCAAGCTCCGGGTGCTTTTCAACATATTTGTTAAAGCCTTTAATATCTCTAACGCCACAGTTGGAAAATGCTTTGTATCTGTTATCCATTTCACTAACTGCCCATGCAAGAGAGCCGGCAGCTTTTCTCGCATCGGTAATAACAGGTACCAGCAAGTGAGGTATACCGTTATAAACCGTAAATTCAACCTGCTTCGGGTCAATCATTAAAAGTCTTACCTGGTCGGGAGTTGCGTTATAAAGAATACTCGTTATCATACAGTTAAGACATACGGATTTACCGGAACCGGTTGTACCTGCGATAAGAAGGTGAGGCATCTTTGAAAGGTCTGCACAGTATACTTCACCTGTTATATCCTTACCTAAAGCGACTGTGAGAAGCTTGCTTTTCTGCTTTTGATATTCGT
>CAZNQI010000083.1:0-2359 GCA_964575375.1 uncultured Faecalibacterium sp. | reverse complement strand
CGTCGGATGAGATAATCTCTCGAAGCGTTACCATTGATTTTGTCTTGTTTGGTACTTCTATACCGACAGCAGATTTGTTTGGTATGGGTGCTTCAATTCTAACACCTGTTGAAGCAAGACCTAAAGCAATATCGTCTTGCAAATTAGTAATCTTATTTATCTTAACACCGGGTGCAGGTGCAAGCTCGTACCTTGTAACACTCGGTCCTCTGCTGATGCCGACAAGAGTTGTTTCAACATTGAAGCTTTTTAATATATCAACAAGCTTTTTAGAAGTTGCCTGCATTTCTGCAGCGAAGCTTTCGCCCGATGAATATGCAGGAGCGTTAAGACAGTCTATAGGCGGCAAAACATAATTCTTCTTCGCTTTCTTATCGTCAACGAAAGATGATACGTCGCTTATTGTTTTGTCCATAGCACTTTGGGCTTGTCTTGCAGCATCTTCGGCAATTCGCTCGGAAGCGTCAGTTTCAGGCTCTTCGGAAATTTCGCTAACTGCAGTACTGCTTTGTATATCTTCATAATCCATTGGTGTTTCAGTAGGAGTAATACTCGGATTCGGCTTTCTTGTTTTTGAAGAATCGCCACTGCTTTCAGATATACTGTCCGACGGTACAGGCTTATTTTTTCTCACAACCGCTCTTCTCGGTGCGCCGTCCGAAATAAAATCCATATCACTAAGACTAACACTTTCCCTTTGGGAAGATGCACTTTCATCGCTCGGTGCATAAGTGAAAACTTCATCGTGAGGATAAAACTTCTTTAATTTACGAAGCGGTAAACCTGTTTCTTTATCAACAAAAGCGTCGGGGTCGTTATCTATTTCAGTCGAATTGAAATCGAATTCATCGCCTGCGGGCTGTGCCTCGCCTGAAGCTTCAGCGTTTTGAGCTTCAAGAAGCTGCTGTCTTAACTGTTGCTGTCTTAAAAGCAGTCTTTCTTCTCTTTCTTGTTGCTTAAGAACTTTCTTTTCTTTTCTGACCTCAGCAGAATCATCCATCTTCGTTTTGCTGTCTGTTATAAATTTAGAAACCAAGCCACCAAAAACTTCTAAATCGATATTAAGGAAGCAGAATAAGCTTATAAAGAATATCAGAAAAGCAAATATTGTACCTCCGAGCTTTCCGAAGGTGTGAAGCAAAGTGCCGCCGAAAAGTGCACCCTCTATACCACCCGTAAATTCAAATGTGCCCTGCCCTATTCCCCACGCTTCTTGAGCACAGGCAAAAAGTTGGTTTTTCCATTCTTCAAAATTACCGTCCTCGATTTCAACGGTGAACAAATGAATTATTCCGGAAAACATCGCATTAAAAATAAGGCCAAAAATATTTGTTACCAAAACACTTCTTTTCAATTTATGCAAAGCCATAATAATGCCCACTGCAATCAGTTCTATGCATAACAGATAAAATCCTACTCCAAAGAAAGAAAACAGTGCAGAACGAATAAAAGTCCAAACATTGAAGCCTTTTACAAAGCAGATGCAAAGAAGCAAAGCTCCGCCTAAAAGATAGCTGAGCATTACTGCACCGTAATGTCTTTCTGCAAAGGACTGTTCGTTTAAACCCGAACCGACATACTTTGTGTTCTTGTTGTTTTGCTTTTTAGTTGTACCTTTTTTATTCGTATTTCCCTTTTTATTTGTACTTCCTTTTTTGTTTGAATTTGAGCTTTTTTTAGACGATGATGATTTTTTAGTTCCTGAACTTGTTTTTTTAGTAGTTGCCATAACATTCGCCATTGATTAGAATTTTTATTCTATCGCCTTTCTTAAAATTTCCCTTTTATCACGCCAAAAAGGCAGTAACGCCTATAACTATACCCAAAACTGCTGAATATACGCTAAAATAAGCAAACAGCTTTCTCATATTAAACTTGCCAACAAAATGAATAATAATAAACGAAAAAGCGAAAGAGAAAACGAAGCCTATAAGAACCATTATAGGGTCAAAAACAAAATCTGCAATAAGATATCTTACTATTTTGACAACACTGACAAGAAAAGTCTGCGGTACAAGATAAAGATAAATATCTCTCATTATTACTCTTTCGTGAAGGTCGTTTATAAGCATATTAGTGCTGGCACAACTAATAGAAGAAAAGCCCGGTACAATATAGCTCACGAGCGAATAAACAGACATTCTCACAACACTTTTCGTTTCGGGAACTTTCTTTTTCTCGGCATACCTTTGTCTTGTATACCAAATCGAAATAACCATAACCATTGCGTTGACAATACAAGCAAAGGCAGTTAAGAAAAATGCGTTTTCTGTTAAGAACTTATCGAAATAATCAATAAGCAGCATCTCCTTTGATACAGGTACAAAAAGCACCACAACAGGAATTAAGCTTAAAAGGA
>CAZNQI010000082.1:0-6729 GCA_964575375.1 uncultured Faecalibacterium sp. | reverse complement strand
ATCGTCTGCGTAGCAGACAAAAGGGTTCCCGTTTTCGGAGAAAAAGATGTCGACTGCGTCGACAGAGGGGTAACCCCTATTAATTTATTAAAACCAACCACAAGTTGGGACATAGCTATTAAAAACACAGAAGATTTTTACGATAATAAAAAAATTATTTTCCGCATAAAAAAACTACGGAAAGAGGAGATTTATTTTGGACAAACTCGTTATTCACGGCGGTAACAGACTAATAGGTGAGGTTGAAATCGGTGGTGCAAAGAATGCCGCTGTTGCCATTATTCCCGCAACCTTGCTTGCACAGGATGTCTGCAGAATTGAAAATGTGCCCAATATCAGCGATATTGCGTGTATGGTTAAGATTTTAAGTCAGATGGGCGCACAGGTTAAGTATATCAACAAGCATACAGTCGAAATCAACACAAAGACAGTTAATTCATATATAGTACCTCACGAAATGACAAAGCAGTTAAGAGCATCGTATTATCTTATAGGTGCGCTTCTCGGCAGATACTCAAGAGCAAAGGTTGCTTTGCCGGGTGGATGTAATTTCGGTGTAAGACCTATTGACCTTCATCTTAAAGGCTTCAAGCTTTTAGGTGCAGATACAAGTGTTGAAAACGCAATGATAAACGCTTCGGCGGATTGTCTTACGGGTAGTCTTATCTATATGGATAAGGTGAGCGTCGGTGCAACGATTAACGTTATGCTTGCCGCAGTTAAGGCAAAAGGCCTTACAATCATTGAAAACGCTGCGAAGGAGCCTCATATTGTTGACCTTGCAAACTTCCTTAATGCTATGGGCGCGGATGTAAGAGGTGCAGGTACAGACGTTATTAAAATTCACGGTGTATCATCTCTTCACGGCTGTAACTACAGTATTATTCCCGACCAAATCGAAGCGGGAACATATATGGTTGCGGCTGCTGCAACGGGTGGCGACGTACTCATTAAGAACGTTATCCCGAAGCACCTTGAATCTATTACGGCAAAGCTTGTAGAGTGCGGTGTTAAGGTTACGGAATACGACGACAGTGTGCGTGTAGAATCCGACGGCAGATTTAACGAATGTAATATCAAGACAATGCCTCACCCCGGCTTCCCTACAGATATGCAGCCTCAAATGGCAGTGCTTTTAAGTGTTGCAGACGGTACAAGTCTTGTATCCGAGGGCGTTTGGGATAATCGCTTTAAATATGTTGACCAGCTTGTTCGTATGGGTGCAAATGTTCAAGTAAACGGTACTATAGCTGTTTTCCAAGGCGTTAAGGAGCTTACAGGTGCGCCTGTTAAGGCTGATGACCTTCGTGCAGGTGCCGCAATGATTATTGCAGGACTTATTGCAAGGGGCACTACTGAGGTTGAAAATCTTATTTATATCGACAGAGGCTACGAAGATTTTGTTGAGAAATTCAAAAGCATCGGTGCTGATATATACCGAAAAACAGATTACAGCAATATGCAGGCAGATACAGTAGGTTAAATATATTAAAATTCGGCAGTACAAATTAGTATTACCGAATTTTTTTGATTGCTGTGTTCTAACTTTAGGCTGGGAAATTCGGAATTCGGAATTACTGATGAGGCTTTTGAGTAGGGAGTAGCAAGGCAAGAGTTAAGAGTTGAAATGTTTACTCCCTCAGTCTTTTGACTATGCAAAAGACAGCTCCCTCAAAGATGGAGCCAAGAAAACCTTCCTCTGCATAGCAAATATATCATTTCAATGTCGTCAAGGGGCGACGTTGCTTGAAAGGTAGTTTTAAATTTATGGCAAGATTTTGCTCGCT
The DNA here is from genome assembly GCA_964575375.1 of uncultured Faecalibacterium sp. Lineage (GTDB taxonomy): Bacteria > Bacillota > Clostridia > Oscillospirales > Acutalibacteraceae > UBA6857. The sequence goes on along the minus strand of CAZNQI010000082.1, from coordinate 4,942 downwards.
TTTTTCTTCGAGCTCAGGTAATTCGACACTTATCGGCTCGGGTGAACATAACATTTTAATAGATGCGGGAGTCAGTGCAAAAAGGCTTACCGAGTCTCTTACGGGAAGAGATATTGACCCCTCAAAAATCAAAGGCATATTTATCACACACGAGCATAGCGACCATATAAACGGAGTAAGAGTTTTTGCCGCAAAGTATTCCGTTCCCGTTTATGCCACTGAGGGTACGATAACCGCTCTTGAAGAAAACGGAACACTTAACGGTAAATTCCCTTATGAGGTTATAGACGAAAAGGGCGTGGATATCGGCGGTATGTTTATAAAGCCGTTCAAAACGCTGCACGATGCGGCTCAAAGCTGTGCGTACAAAATAACACTTCCCGACGGGCAGTGTATGGCAGTTGCCACGGATATGGGAAAAATAACAGACGAGGTAAAAAGCCATCTTCTCGGCTGCAGTCTTGTTATGATTGAGTCTAACCACGATGTGGGAATGCTCCAAAACGGCGAATATCCGTATTATCTTAAAAGAAGAATACTTTCTGACTTCGGGCATCTCAGTAATGTTGCCTGCAGTGAAATGACAGCCGAGCTTATTAAAAACGGCACAACAAGAATTTTTTTAGGGCACTTAAGCACGGAAAATAATATGCCCGCTTTAGCTTACCGAACCAATGTCAGTGAGATACTTTCAAGAACAGGCGCTGTGAACGATAAGGACTACATTCTTCGTGTTAACGAAAAGCAAAACAATGGTGCAGTTATAAGATTTTAAGGGTGTGATTTTATGGTGGGAATTACAATAATCTGTTTGGGCAAGCTCAAAGAGCAATATCTCAAGGACGCTTCGGCTGAATACATAAAGCGCCTTTCTGCACTTTGTAAGCTTACTGTTGTGGAAATAGCACCGGAAAAGCTTTCCGATACACCGTCGCAAAAGCAAATTGAAGCAGCTCTTTTTGCAGAGGGTAAAAAAATACTCGAAAAGATACCCAAAGGTGCTTTCGTTTACACAATGTGCATTGAGGGTAAGCAAAAAACGAGCGAAGAATTCAGCTTGGAGCTGGAAAATATCGCTTTAGACGGAAACAGCAGCATAGCTTTTATAATCGGCAGCTCTTTTGGACTTTCCGACGAAGTGAAAAGGCAAAGCGATGCACGTCTTTCTATGAGTAAGATGACGTTTCCTCACCAAATTGCAAGAGTTATGCTCCTTGAGCAGATTTACAGAGCATTACAGATATCAAAGGGCACGAAGTATCATAAATAGTGTAAAACAGCCGTTTTTTCGCAGGAAAAATGCGACAAAGCAATCTTTGGAGGATAAAATGAAAAAATTTTTGATATCGCTGAGAGAAATTGCGTTGGTCGGTTTCCTTATTTTTCTGTTTTTTAAAATTTATTATTTAATAGGCAATACCTTGACCTTCTCAAATGAAGAAGTGGTGGCACGCACATATAATTATGGCTTTTTGTTTGTTCCTATGATGCTTTTTTTCGTTTTCTTCGGGCGAGTATACATACTTATTTTCTGCAGAAGACTGTTTTTAGGCATAAGGCCTTTTGAGAGAACGGCAGAGGATAAAAAACGATACCGTCTGCGTTTCAGCGCTCTTTTGGTTTTTTGCCTTGTAGCCTTTGCTTTTTCGTTTACTTCGACAAACAAGCTTTACGAAGACGGAACTATAAGAAAATACGACATTTTTGCACGTCAGACGGAAGAAAAGACGCTCGAAGATTACAGTGAGGTTGTGCTTAAATGTGAGACTTGGACATCTGTAAGCCCCAAAACCGGTCGTGTGAGTCGCCACAGCACTATTTATTATGAGATATTCTGCGACGGGGAAAGCTATCAACGATTCGTTGTATCGACCTTTAAAAGCGAAGAGGAAGTGCAGAAAATGAAAGAAGTGTTTTCTGAAAAGCTCACATATTCGCCTGAAAAAGAAATAAGTGCAACCGAGTTTTCGGATCTCGAAGAATATTACCTTTATCAAAGACTGTTTTTTGAAGAAGATACGGATGAATCGTATTACGAGATTATTTACGGTGAAATAACAGAGCATACATATTACGATTTCGGCGTTTAGATAAAACTTGAATTTACAGCAGATTTTCTGTGCTTTTGCAGAAGGTCTGCTTTTTTTGTATTTGTGTGTGCAGAAAATGCTTTTGCTTTTTTTATTATCATAGACATTAACATTATCATTAACATTAACATTATCATTATCATTGTCATTATCATTTACATTATCATTAACATTATCATTATCATTTATGTATGCACGTGTATACAAATGTATAAAACAGAATGCAAATGTATGCACTTGTATAGAAAAAACAGTGGATGATGAATATTTTTTTGCTAAGGTGTAAATATATTTAATGATTAAATTTTGAAAGGGGCAAAATAATGAAAAAGCATTGTATGAAGCCTGTAGACCCTCTTTTTTTGCCGCAGGATATCGAAAGTCAAGCCTATGCAGTTAAAGGTCAAACTTTTGAGCATCAAGATAGGCTTAATTTTAATTTGTGCGAAAGCGAAAATGAAAGAAATTTAAAGAAAACAGAAGAAAATTGAATTTATTTTTAAAAATCGAAAGGTCAAAGTATAATTTTGACCTTATTTGACCTTTGAAGAATTTTCTGATGTGAATATAATATAAGTGTAAAGGTCAAAGAAAGTCAAAGTCAAAAAGCAGCGCGGATAGGAAGTGAATAATATGAATCTTTCAAATGCGATAACGCAGATGATAATGGATATGTTAGAGGACAGCAGAGAGATTGAAATACAGCGAAATATACTCGCACAGAGAATAGGCTGTGTACCAAGCCAGATAAACTACGTTTTGTCTTCTCGTTTTACACCGGAAAGAGGCTACATTGTTGAAAGCCGGCGAGGTGGCGGCGGGTGCATAAAAATTACGAGAATAAGCTTTGACGAGACAACGCCCGTTATGGCTCTTGTGAATTCTATAGGCGCTTCGATAGACGAGACGACGGCAAGACACCACATTGTTAATTTGCTTTATACAGACCTTATAAGCAAAAAAGATGCGGCTTTGATGCTTTCGGCAGTATCGGACACTAATTTTAAAATTCTCGACACACCTTTAAAGGACGCTGTCAGAGCGAGTATACTCAAGCAAATGCTTTTAATTATAAGCGATGAATGATTTTTTTAGGAGGAATTATTATGTTATGTCAAAATTGTAAAAAGAACGAAGCGACAACTCATATCAAAAGAGTGTTCGCAGGAGAAACAACACAAAACCACTTGTGCAGAGAATGTGCTGCAAATTTAGGCTTCGACGATATTTTCGATGATTTCAGCTTCAGTGTACCGAGTATTTTTTCAAGTCTTTTTGATGACGCTATCTTCTCTTTGGGCGACAGCAGAATGGCACGCTGCGAAAAGTGCGGCAGCTCTTTCGACGATATTATCAAATCGGGTAAGGTTGGCTGTGCAGATTGCTACAGAAAGTTTAACAAGGAGCTTTTGCCGTCCATACAAAGAATACACGGCAAGGTGAAGCATTCGGGAGGTATTCCTGAAATTGCAATCGATCCTATAACTCCGAAGGAGCTTACGGCAGAAGAAAAGCTCCAGCAGCTCGAAGATGAATTGAACAAGGCTGTTGCCGAGCAAAACTTCGAGCAGGCAGCGATTATTCGCGATAAAATTAAAGAACTGAAAGGAGAAAACTGAATATGAATTGGTACAGAAATAAAGGCAGTGAGGGCGATATCGTTTTAAGCACAAGAATTCGCCTTGCAAGAAACATAAAGCAATTCCCGTTCCCGTCAAGACTTGACACCGAGGGCAGAGAAAAGGTAAACGAGCTTGTTGTTCGTGCTTTGGATGAAAGCGGCGATGAAAGCTTAAAGCTGAAAAATATTGATATGTCAGCTCTTTCGGCAGCGGAGACGGTATCGTTAGCAGAAAAGCACCTTATCAGTGCAGAGTTCGCATCCGACACCACAGGCAGAAGCTTGCTTCTCAGTGAAGACGAGGATATCAGTATAATGCTTTGCGAGGAGGACCACATAAGAATACAGGTGCTTTACCCGGGTCTTTGCCTTGAAGATGCGTTTTCAGTTGCAGAGAAGTTCGACAAGGCTTTGCAAAACAGAATGAACTTTGCCTTCGACGAAAAGCTCGGCTATCTCACACAGTGTCCTACAAATCTCGGTACTGCGCTTAGAGCATCGGTAATGCTTCATTTGCCTGCTCTTTCTAAAAAGGGTGCGATGGGCAGACTTTCCACAACTGTTGCAAAGCTCGGCTTAACACTTCGAGGTGTTTATACAGACGGCAGAGAAAACACGGGCGACATCTATCAGCTTTCAAATCAGGTTACACTCGGCATAAGTGAAGAGGCAGCAATCAAAAATCTCGCTTCAATCGCTTCACAGATAATTTCGCAGGAAAAAACTGCTCGTGAGGCTCTTGTTAAGGATGATGATTATATCGACTGCATTTACCGTGCGTACGGTATTCTTAAAAGCGCATACAAGCTCAGCATGAAAGAGCTTATAGCTTTGGTTTCTATAGTTCGAGTGGGTGCAGCTGAGGGCGTGATAGAGCTTGATACACAAAAGCTGACAGCGTTTACGGTTGAGCTTCAAAGTGCAACGATGAATGTTGAGGCAGGCAAGATACTTACACAAAGAGAAAGAGATATACTCCGTGCCGAAAAGGTAAGAGAAGGTCTTTCCGCTTGAAAACAGAAATGAATGAGTGCTTTAAAGTGCCTCGTGTGGCATCAGCCACACGAGGCACGGGGGCGCCGAACCGCGCACGTGCGACTTGTCGCACGTGCTTTTTTGCTTTTAGGCAAAAGCAAAAAGCGGGCGATGGCAAGCCATCGCCCGGCGGTTCGGCGCCTTGACGAGCAGTGTGGGGCGAAGCCCCACACTGCTCGCAGTCGCACGTTTGGTT
>CAZNQI010000081.1:0-6740 GCA_964575375.1 uncultured Faecalibacterium sp. | reverse complement strand
GCGAAGCGGCACACCGAAAAAGTGAGTGGGAAGATTAAGTCTTCTGTCAAGGAAGGATGAATTCATAATTGAACCGTCGCACGGCATATTTGTACCAATCATACAGCAGCCCATTTTGGGATAATCGTCTTCAATTGCAACGCCCGCCTCGGCACTCGGAAGCGGACACACGTCAGCAGGTACGCCGAAGCTTTCGGTAACCTCAAGATAAGGCGGTGTAATCTGCTGGTCAACCATTGAAGACAGGAATATGGGCAGTGTTTGAAGGGGCATGGGAATAAGATTGGGGAAGCCCGTAAACACTTCATTCGGTACAATCTCATCCATAAGAACTATTCTCTTTGAAAGCTTGTTATTAGGGTTTATTTTTTCGTCGGCACGAAGTGAAATGTTTATAAGGTGTGTGGTGTGCTTCACTATCATATTGTAGTGAAGGTGTGCCATACGAAGCTGAGGACCACGAAGTCCTGCAACGTGTCTGTCGATAAAAGACGGTGCCGAAAGGTACGATGCCATCCAGCGATAACGCCATATACCCTTGACTGTGGATACGGGAGCCTTTAGCACCATTTTTATCATATCCTTCCACGTTACAAGCCAGCGATAATAATCGTACATTGTATCCTTAAAGCCACGCCATTCTCTGTGCTTGAGTATAGCCGTGCGCTCTTTGTAAAGCTTTCCGTAATTATCCATTTCCCTTCGCCTGCCTTTCTTTTTGAATTTTCTTAATTTCCAAGCTTTCAACAAAAGCCTGAACACGTGTGCGAAGCTGTCCCGAAGCAGATGCCGTGTACTGACGGTCAACCGCCGCAGTAGGCACACCGTAGTCCTCGCTCATAACGAACGATGCAAGCGCTCTTTCGTAGCCCCAATATTCGCAGAATTTAAGCTGTTCATACATAACGCCGTCTGCGCCGTATTCGTCCACAAGCTGTTTTACATAATCTCTTCTTTCCTGCACCTTTTCGTGGCTCATAAATCTCGGACATTGGCTTGTTTTGAGATAATGCAGGCAAATTTGCGACAGTATATCCTCGTTTTCGTCAATTACGATTTCCTGTCGTCCCGGCAAAGCACCGAAGCAGTATCTGTCTGCAACAACCAAGGCACCGCTGTCCTCTATAAGAGAGGTGAAGTCGGGGTCATCCATTTCCGAGCCTACAACAACAATTTTTGCTCTGTAGTTTTTCTTGCTGTCGGGCTGTCTTGTTTTTAATTCCTCGGCTGTTTCTCTGAGAGCAGGAAGTATAAGCTCTTTAGGACAGCAGTATGTAACGAGATTTAAAATGTGATATTCATAGCCGGTTATTCTCGGATTATCTTCTTTTCGATAGTTGCCGATTTCTGTCATAAGACGGCAGACCTCGTTATGCTCTTTAACAGCCTTCAAAACAGCTTCATCGGAAACATCAACACCGTAAACCGATTGAAGCATATCAAGAATTTTGGTTTTGACCTGCTTTACATAATGCTTTAAGGTATGCTCTTCAAGCTTAAAGGGCATATCCAAAAATGTAACGAAGAACTTATCGTTGGGTACTAAATTCAAAAGCTCAAAATGCTCTAATGTTCTGTTCATTTCAGAGCAGGTTTCAGACCCCAAAACAGCGTTGAGGAAGTTGTAGCCACCCTCAATAGCCCTTTCCAAAATAGCCTTTGAATAGCCGCAAAGGAAGTTGCTCATATAATATGTTGCAATATCCATAGAGCCTGTTCTCGGAGCACGAAGTCTTACCGAAAAGCAGTTGCCGCAGTTAAGCAATACCTCTGGAATGTGGTAGCAGGTATAGCCGAGTGCTATGCCGCCGTCTGCCTTTGCTTTTTGAACAAGGTCATTGTTTGCATCCTGCAAAAGCTTTTCAAACTCGTAAAGATTTTTTAAATCCTTCATAATTTCCTCCTTACAAAATTCCCAGCTCAGAAAGTGCCTGTCTTACACCTGCAACAACATTTGAGTTGTCGGGAAGCTTTGTTATATTCTTACCCTCAATGTCGAAAATTGCAAGATTAGAATCGTTTTCAATGTATGCCAAAACGGGTATTGAGCCTGTATCAATATGACTTATAACGCTTTCGTCGGGGATTCTGTTTACAATTGCACCGATTTTTTTATACATAACAAGCTCGTCGGCAACCGATTTTATTGTTGAGATTACCTGTGTACCCTTTTTGCTGGCATCGGTTATGAGCAAAAGGTGCGTTACCTTTTCCATAACTCTGCGATTAATTTGCTCAATGCCTGCTTCACCGTCTATTACAACATAATCAAAATCCTTTGAAAGTATGTTTATAACCTCTTTGAGATACGAATTAATTTTGCAATAGCAGCCTGCACTTTCGGGTCTTCCCACAGCAATAAAGGCAAAGCCGTCCGTTTCAACAAGGGCGTCGAAGATTTTATATCTCGCCTCGCCCAAAAGCTCGATTGCAGCCCTTGTGTCTCCGTCCTCTACGGTGGCTACGATTTCTTTTCTTATGTCGTCAATAGTGGTTTCGACCTCGATACCGAGTGCCGTTGAAAGTCCCACTGCAGGGTCTGCATCTATTGCAAGAATTTTCTTGTCGGGATACCTTTCAACCAAAAGCTTCACAATTGCAGCTGAAATTGAGGTTTTACCAACACCGCCCTTACCCGAAAGAGCAATTATCGCTTTATTGTTTTCCATTTCACTTCTCCTTAAAATATACTTATAAAATCATTATACCAAACATTATGTCAGTTTTCAAGGAAAAAAGCAGAATAAAGCCAAAGGTCGTGAGAGATTCCCCACGACCGTAATTTTGAATTATTCAGCCTTTCGTTTTGCGATAGTAAGGCACCTTACTGCTTTCAATCAATCTTCGGCAAGCTCGCAGCAGCAACAGACTGACCTACACGGCGTGAGCTTTCGTCGGGGATGTGAAGCTGTATCTTACTTGCAAGGGACGGAAATTCCTTTTGAAGAACCTCTCTTGCTCTTTCGAGTACGATAACTCCACCCTCACCCGAGGTTACACGTCCCATAATGATAACGTGCTTAATGTCGTAAAACTCGCTGTAATACGCAATCGCATAGCCGAAGTATACACCGATTGTATCATAAATATCCTTAGCGTTTTCGTCGCCGTTTTTCATAAGCTCCTGCACAACCTTAAGCTTTTCAGCAGGAGACAAGCTCTCGTCAAGCTCGATACCTGCTGCAGGTGCAAGCTTAATAACAGCGTCCTGCGAAAAATACTTAACGCCACAGCCGTAGTCTCCCGACCATTCGTCAACCATTGCTTTCTCGCAGTAATCAACCGGTACGAAAGCAAGCTCATTAAGCCAGCCCGTAATTTTACCCTCGGGGTCAATATAACCGCCCGCTTCGCTTGTTCCCATTGCAACACCGAGTACACTGTCATCATTAAGATCCATAGCACCTGCCAAAGCAGTTACGTCTCCGTCGTTTGCAACCTCAATGGGAATATTCTCACCGATTTCCTTTGCTATATCAAGATACATATTCTTAACTCGTTTTTCGTAATCCTCATCGCTTACCTTAACAAACAGCGAAGCCAGCATTATACGGTTGTTTACATAAATACCGGCAGAGGATACGCCTATAGCATCAACACGAGGCATATAGGAAGCCGCAGTTTTCATAGCTTCAAGAATACCCTCATAGTGATATTCGGGGTCGCTGTTGAGCTTCGGGAACCATACGACCTCCTCGGAATATACGCTCTTGCCGTCGATAACGGCACTAACCTTACGGTCGCTTCCGCCTGCGTCAAAGCCGATACGGCAGCCGTCAAGATGTCTGCCTATTGCAGCAGCAGATGATTTATCCTTCGGAGCGTCCTGCAAAGCACAATTCTCGACCTCAAACGTATGCTCGTATACCTTTTCCATGTGCTGAACGTCGAAATCACGAACCCCGCCGTTGCAAAAAGCTTCTTTAATCTTATTACCGATTGTTTCACTGCCGGCTATAACGATTTTATAACCGCCTGCAACCCATAAAAGCGATTTTACAATACGCTCAACAAAACGGTAGTTTTCTTCATCGTGTCCTGTACCGTCCGGGAAAACACGGGTCTTGTATGTACAAACATAGCCGTCGTTTCTTTCCGCAGCAATAATGATATCCTGTCCGTTTTCCTTTGTTGCCTCGCACATTTGACGAACAACAACAGCCATCGGCTCAAAGCTTGGGTCAAGCTTTGCTTTAACCTTAAGATTCATATTTAACCTCTCCTTTTATAATTGTTTTTTGCACATTAAATTCATTGTCGAGTATAACTATATCGGCATCCTTGCCCACTTCAAGCGAGCCCTTTGTTTTTTCGATACCGAGTGTTGTTGCTACGTTAAGCGACGCACAGTTTACACATTCGTAAAGAGGAATATTTGAATTGGTATACACATTCCACACACCTTTATTGAGATGCAATATACTGCCCGCTACAGTACCGTCCTCAAGACGGCAAACGATACCCTTATAGATAATTTTCTGTCCGCCTAAGGTATATTCGCCCTCGGGAAGTCCGCCTGCAGGTAAGCAGTCGGTAATAAAGCAAAGCTTTCTGCCCTTTATCTTCCAAAGCAAGTCGTAAAAGCTCACGTCTACGTGGAAGGTATCAACAATCAGCTCACAGCTCACATCTGCATTAAACGCCGCAGTTACAACACCCGGCGCTCTGTGCTGTAAGGGTGTCATAGCATTGAAAAGGTGCGTAATGTGTTTAACACCTGCATTAACACCTGCCATTGCCGTTTCGTAGTCAGCCGAGGTGTGTCCCATAGACACCACAACGTCGGTATCACGGCAGATTTCACGAATAGCTGAAAAATCATTTTCGTCGGTTTCGGGTGCAAGAGTTATAACCTTAATAATGTCGGCGTACTCTTTAACAAATTTTGCATCCGGCTTCAAGATATACTTTGCATCCTGTGCGCCCTTTTTGCTTTCGCTTATAAACGGGCCCTCTGCGTGGCAACCGAGTATTTCACTACCCTGCCAAGTCTTACTTTCGTCCTTAAGACTGCGACAAACCTCAAGAGCCTTACGTATTACTTTCATATCGACCGTCATTGTGGTCGGCAAATATCCCGTAACGCCGTTTTTGAGAAGTCCCTTTGAAATGGTGCGAATACTCTCCTGCTCACCGTCGCAAACATCCTTGCCGAGATAGCCGTGAATGTGCATATCAATAAGGCCGGGCGAAACGAAGCCACCGTTTGCGTCAATAATTTCACTTTCAGACGGCACATTTTCCATCGGAACAATACCCTCAATCACGCGAGAATAAAGCAAGGCGCAATTTTCAACAATTCTGTCCTTTAAAATAATTTTTCCGTTAACAATAGCTTTCATACTGTCCACTTCCGTAATAAAAAATTATAATACAATTTTATCAAATGCGAGTTTAAAATGCAATAGTTTTTTGAGAGATGACGCAACTTAGGTAAGCCTTGTTTGTTAGCTGTAATTACAAGCAAATAAAAAAACAGATATTTTTAAGTAGATTTTCCGCTTAAAGATATCTGCTAATGCTTAAATTGTGTGTTTATCGGTGTTGCACGAAGGATATTTTGCTTTTTGGGCATTTTTGACCCTTTCAGAATATAAGCATACGCCTTGCAGGGTGAAGAAAACGCCTTATGCAGCTTAACGGACAGAGCCTTTAATATTGACTGCTAAAGGATAAACGGGAGTTTCTTTATCTCTTTTTCTTTGGTGCGGGGAGTTCCTTGTACATCGCATTAAAAAGCTTGGTCAAGAAGTCTTTGTCGTCAACATTATCAACCGACAGCATTTCTTTTGCTCCGTCATACGGTAATTCGCATGGTGCGTTCGGCATAAGAGCAGCTGCTGATTTAACAGGCTTTACAAGCAATCTGTCATCGTATATGCCACCGACGATTTTTCCGCGATAATAGATGATGTATTCACCCATCATAGCCCTATATGTTATTTCGTCCAATTCGGATAACTGCTCTAATATAAAGTCTAAATATTCTTTACTTGATGCCATATTACACCTCGTGAAATTCTTATTTTGCGGGAATGATTGGAAAAAAAGCGGTAAAGGAAATGCAAAACGGCTGACGAAACGGTTAGCCTTTCGCTATGCCGGTAAACAGATGCTTGCAGGGGCGATATTACCCCTCTGTCTCGTCAAAGCAAGCTCCATATCGCTCATTTTTGCGCACACGCAAAAAGCTCACTCATTCCACTGCTTTTCCTCTGCCCCACAAAGTCTACGACTTTCCGGGGACCCCAAGGGCAGACATTTCCCCTTTCAGGGGCGATATTGCAATGATATATCTGCTTCGCAGATGTGATATTCGCCCGAGGCGAGTGATATTTTGCATATTGCAAAGTGATGTTTTCGCCCTTTTAGGGCGAAAATTGTAGGTCTGCGACGCTATTATAATGTTTTTTCTTAAGCAAATGAAAATGATAATGTAGGAACAAAAACGTTTGCGGAAAAAATGACTTTTGCCTATGTGCAAAAATTAAAAGGATTATTTTCCTCTCTGCCTCGTCGAAGCAAGCTTCATATCGCTCGTTTTTGAGCTTTACTCCTTCCGTCAGCCATACGGCTGACACCTTCCTCAGTGAGGAAGGCTTTTAATGGCTCCATCTTTGAGGGAGCTGTCTTTTGCATAGCCAAAAGACTGAGGGAGCATTACCCCTCTGTCTGCCTTTCGTAAGCGATTGACCCCTCTGCCCTTACGGGCATCTCCCCTTTCAGGGGCGAAAAGATAT
>CAZNQI010000080.1:0-6752 GCA_964575375.1 uncultured Faecalibacterium sp. | reverse complement strand
TGAAACACATCTGCTTTTGTTTTGCTTTTTGGTCTGCGCTTAGTGGGCAGTCCCGACAGTTCGGCGCCTCACGCAGCCTCAACCTACATCTATGCAAATATGTTTACAGAATATTTATTTTGTGTTAAATATGTCAATATTGGAATTTTATAATTGACAATTCTTTTTTATTGATGTACAATTATTGAAATAAACATTTTATTAATATTATTAAAGAAAGGTATTCTTTTTTAGAAGGTAACATATTATGAGCGATAAGAAAAAGGTTCTGCTTGTTGTAAATCCTTGCTCCGGCAGAAATAAAACACGAAGAAGTCCCGAAGAAATTATGGATAAATTTTCGGATGACGAGTATGAGTTTGACGTACATAACACAAAATGCCAAGGCGATGCAACAAATATCGTTAAAGAAGAGCTTGACGATAACGATATGGTAATTTGCTGTGGCGGCGACGGTACTTTAAATGAAACCATTAACGGCGTTATGGATATGCCTCGTCGTAAGCCGATAGGGTACATACCTGCAGGTTCAACAAACGATCTTGCAACCACTCTCGGTATACCTATGGATCTCGATAAGGCAGCAGAGCTTATCAAAGACGGCAGAATCAATGAGTATGATATCGGTCTTTTTAACAACAGATACTTCTCTTATGTTGCCTCTTTCGGTGCGTTCACAAGATCTTCTTATGCAACAAACCAAAAGCTTAAAAATATATTTGGTTATGCCGCATATATTCCGACTGCAGTCCCGGATGCTTTCAACATAAAAAAGTACAGAATGAGAATTGAATATGACGGTGGTGTTATTGAGGACGAATTTGTTTTCGGTTCAATTTCAAACTCAACCTCTGTTGCGGGCTTTTTCAAGTTTAATACAGACGACGTAAAGCTCAACGACGGTGTTTTTGAGGTGCTTCTTTGCAAAACAATTAAGTTCAGCTCTGTTATTCCGATGCTTTACAAGGTAAGACACCAGCAATACGACGGAAAGCAGCTTATTTTCCTTCGTACAACCAAGCTTAAGGTTACCTCGCTTGACTGTGATGTGGATTGGACACTCGACGGCGAATACGGTGGCGCACACAAGGATGTAATGGTACACGTTCTTGAAAGAGCAATTCGAGTATATTCAGAGGAGAGCTCGCTTTTCTTACCAACCGTACAGCCAAGCGAAGCTTCAGAAGATGAACAGGAAGCATCGGAAAAGCAAACGAAGAAGAAAAAGCTTTTTAAGAAAGAAAAGAAAGCCGCAACAGCAATTACTGAAGCTGATTCAGCAGAAGCAGATGAAACTGTAAGCGAAGAAGTTACGGTAAGCGAATAAAATTATCAAATAAGAATTAACAGAGGGGTCGTTTTAAATAGAAACGACTCTCTGTTTTTAGTTAGTTACAAGAAAGTATTTGCAACAATTTTCAATTTAGCAAATAAATAATTAAAAATTTTTGAATAAATTGTTGACAAAAATATAATAATGCGATATACTTTAAATGTAATATGAATCACTATAAATTAGAAGGAGGAACGAAAATGGAGTTTACATACTATATCCAGGCTCTTATTGACTTCATCATGAAATTGATTGCGTTCTTCAAAAAAAGCGACAACACAGAAACCGAAGAATAATCACTTTTGTGGTTCGTTATAAAATTACCTGTAGCTTTTAGGCTACGGGTTTATTTTTTTGTAAGCTTTTTAATTATGTACAAAACAGCAGATGCTATAAGCTGAATAGGTGTCAGGCAAATAAAGATTTTCCCCGGTATACTTTCACCGTTTGTTTTTGTAATTATGCCTATGCCCAAAACAAACAATATTAAAAACAAAATTGTAATGATGAAAATAAAAATGCAGATGTGCCTTTCGATTTTTTCGTTGTGTTTGTTTTCCGGGATAACGGACAAGGTTATATCAACTAAATTATCAGCGAATATTTCAACAACAAAATCAAAAATCAAGTCTATCACTTCCAATGCTGCTTTTATGTTTATGTTTTTCACGATATGATTTTTAAATGCTCACTTATATTAAGCATATTTATTATGCTTTGAATTTTATCTGCAAGTTCTTTAAACTTAACTAAGGTATCCATATTAAACCCTTTATCACCCATATTGAAAACATCCCTTTTGTATATTATCACATAGTTTTGTTACTGTCAACTTTAATTGATTTACCTTATTAAAGTATGCTCATAAGCAAAGCTTTTCAGTTTAGAACTAAAAAAGCTGCTGAAAAGCAGGCGCGAGCGTTTTTCCCGAAGGGAAAAGCGAGGGGGCGAAGCCCCCTCGCACGCTCGCGCGCAGGGCGCCGAACCGTTCAGGCGATGGGGAGACCCCATCGCCTGCTTTTTGCTTTTACAAGAAAGCAAAAATGCTCGTGCTACATCTCGCACGGGCACGGTTCGGGGCCGGTGCGCCTTGTGGCTCGATGCCGCAAGGCGAACCCACTGCCTCACTTAAATTGAAAAGGTAACTTTCCCTTTCAGAGGGCGAATATAAAATTAGCAATGAGCAATTAGCAATTAGAAACAAGGGTCGCTACGCTCCGAGTGTAATTATAAAACTCGCAAGGCGAATTGCATTTTATAAACAAGGCACAAACCTTGCTGTCCCTGAAAGGGAAAGTGGCTTTTGCGTAGCAAAAGACGAAAGGGTTTTTACCTCTCTGTCTGCCATATAAGGCTGACATCTTTTTTCTCCGAAAACGGGAACCCTTTTGTCTCGTCAAAGCAAGCTCCATATCGCTCGTTTTTGCGCACACGCAAAAAGTTCACTCATTCCACAGCTTTTTCTCTGCCCCACAAAGGCGGACATTTCCTCTAACATGGGAATAACCTTTTAGGGGGGTACTCCGTAAGGTTGATGAATATTTCAACTTCTGACTGTTAAACTCTTGCTACTTCACTCAGGCAAGAACGACCAATGGTCCCCCTACGAACAACTTTTTCTCGGCGAAGCAGAAACTGAAAGTCTCGTCAGTTCGTCGCCACTGAAAGGGGAGATGTCAGCCCTAATGGCTGACAGAGGGGTCTGACAATTCCTATCTCAAGGCGCATTCCGAATTCCGAATTTTCCAATCCCTTTACTACTCAACTACTTATCCTTAGGTTTTGCAAACACCGAGGCTATAAGTCCCGAAATAATCGCAGCCATAATACCTACCGATGCCGAGCAAAGAGGACCGCTTAAAACACCGTAAAGACCGTCTTCGGCAACAGCATCTCTTGTACCTTTTGCAAGATTATACCCAAAGCCGATAAGGGGTACGGTAGCGCCTGCGCCTGCCCACTCGGCTATAGGCTCGTATATACCGAGCGCACCGAGAAGTACTCCTACGACCACAAACATAACCAAAATTTTACCTGTTGTAAGCTTTGTAAAATCTAAAAGCAGTTGACCGACAATACAAATTAAGCCACCCACCAAAAACGCCTTGAGAATATCAATAACAATTTCCATTTATCTTTTCCCCTTAAGACTTTTCATAATACTCTTGCTGTCGATACAAAATCCGAAGGCGAAAGCTCCTGTGAGAATTATAACCGTTATGCAAAGAAGCTTCTTTGCATAATAAAGGTATTTACTGCACTTTACCAAAACGCAAATACATTTAATTGTTTTCAAAAGATTCATCTCAAATCTCCTTTCTTTATATTTACAAGATGCGCTACCGACGGTATACTTTCACCCTGCAAGGATGATGCAGTTGACATTAAAGCACCCGTAGCTACAAACAAAATGTTTGCTTTTTCGCTTTTTCTGATACCGTTAAGTATATGAGAACACAAGACACTGCCACTGCAACCACAACCGGAGCCACCTGCGTGAACATCCTGCTTTTCTCTGTCATAAATCATAAGACCGCAGTCCTTGTGCACCGAAGAAATGTCGATATCGTCCTCTTTTAAAAGAAGCTGTTTTAAAAGAGTGCTGCCCACAAGTCCCAAGTCGCCCGTAAGAATGAGATCATAGTCTGTAGGTCTTGTACCTGTGTCCTTTAAAAAATCGGCAATGGTTTTCCTTGCGGCAGGTGCCATTGCCGCACCCATATTATTAGCGTCCGTTACACCGAGATCCTCGATTGTTCCTATATGGATTTTGTCAATATACGGATGAGAGGTCTCTTTAGACTTTTTTAGCACTATCGCACCCGAACCCGTAACCGTCCACTGTGCTGTGGGCGGGCGTTGCCCTGCATATTCGAGCGGGTGGCGAAATTGTCTTTCTGCTGAGCAAAAGTGTGAGCTTGTTGCAGCTATTCCACATTCCACGGCTTCGCTTTCAATCATAAGCGACAAAGTGCAAAGAGTGAGTGCCATTGTTGAGCAAGCACCGTATAAACCGCAAAACGGTACAGATAAATCTCGCAGAGCGAAGGTTGAGCCGATACATTGGTTAAGAAGATCGCCCGAGCAAATTACCTGCAAATCGTTTTCGGTAATATTAGCTTTGCTCATTGCTTTTTGTACAGCACTTTTTAAAAGCATACTTTCCGACTTTTCCCACGAGTCTTCGCCGAGAGTAGTGTCCTCAAACACCATATCGAATTCTTTTCCGAGAGGCCCATCTCCCTCTTTTTTGCCCACAACAGCGGCATTAGCAATGATTTTAGGCTTGCTTTTTAAAATTATCGTGTTACCAATTCTGTTTGCCATTTCAATCACCTTAATATAGCGAAAAAAGATATACTATTAAACCGTAAAGTGAAGCTGCCGAGCAGCCGAAAACAATAACCGGGCCTGCAATAGTGAACATCTTTGCAGCCGTACCGAGTATTCTGCCCTCGGTCTGAAATTCCATAGCAGCAGATACTATAGAGTTTGCAAAGCCTGTTATCGGTACAGCTGTACCTGCACCTGCGTGCTTTGCAATTTTATCGAAAACACCGAAGGCAGTGAGAATTGCTGTTATGACTATGAGTATGACAAGTACTAATGCCTTGACCTGCTTCATATTCATCTCGGTTGTAGAAAAATAAATCGTAAGACCCTCGGCAAATGCACAAATTGAACCACCGAAAACAAAGGCTTTTATGCAATCGAGCAAAACGGGTGAGTTCGGCGAAGCTTTTTTAGTGAGATCTTTGTATTCGTCTTTGGAAATTGACATTATTTTACCCTCTTTCATTTTTATCTCACTATAGTATTTTGCATTTGTAAAGCTATTATACTAAACTATAGGTCGGGATTTTTTTAATACATTGACAAAGCCTGTCAAAACAGTTACAATAAATCAAGTAACAAAAAAGGAGCAAAATATTATGGCAATTTTCAAACCTTTTAAAGCAATAAGACCCGAAAACGATTATGCAAGTGCTGTTGCAGCACTCCCGTATGATGTTATGAACAGCGAGGAAGCTGCTGAAATGGTAAAGGGAAACCCATATTCGTTTTTGCATGTAGACAAAGCAGAAATAGATCTTCCAAAGGGTACGGACATATACAGCGAGGAGGTTTACCTTAAAGCGAAAGAAAATCTTGACGCTTTACAGAAAAACGGTATTTGCAAGCAAGACATTACACCTTGCTTTTATATCTATCGACAAATTATGAATGGTAGAGCGCAAACAGGTCTCGTTGGGTGTGCAAGCATTGACGACTACATAAACGGTGATATTAAAAAGCACGAATTTACAAGAGCCGACAAGGAAGCAGACCGTATCAGACACGTTGACTACTGCGATGCAAACACCGGACCTATCTTTTTAACGTATCGTAAGAGTGATATGGTATCGTCGATAATAGCCTCTTGGCAGGAAAATCACGCACCCTGCTACGATTTTGTAACTAATGACGGTATAGGCAACACTGTTTGGGTAATAGACGACGAAGACACAAACAAAAAGCTGCAGCAAGCGTTTTCAAATATCGACGCGCTTTATATCGCAGACGGACACCACCGCTGTGCAAGTGCCGTAAAGGTAGGTCAAAAAAGACGTGAGCAAAAGGGTAAGTACGACGGCAGTGAGGAGTTCAATTTCTTCCTTGCAGTAGTATTCCCTGAAGACGAGCTTGAAATTATGGACTATAACCGTGTTATTAAAGACCTTGCGGGAAACACTGACGAGGAGCTTTTTGCAAAGCTTCAAGAAAAGTTTATTTTAGAGATATATGAGGGTGCGGGACAATACAAGCCTGCTGAAAAGCACACCTTTGGTATGTACCTTGACGGAAAATGGTATAAGCTGACTGCCAAAGACGGTACTTTTGACGAAGCAGACGTTGTTGCAAGACTCGATGTGTCTATTCTTCAAAACAACTGCATTTCTCCCATTTTCGGTATTACCGACCCGAGAACCGACAAACGAATTGACTTCATCGGTGGCATAAGAGGACTTTCGGAGCTTGAAAGAAGATGTGCACTCGATATGAAAATTGCATTTTCTATGTATCCTACTTCACTTTCCGACCTTATGGCTATCGCAGATGCAGGTGAGGTTATGCCACCAAAGTCCACTTGGTTTGAGCCTAAGCTTTTAAGTGGTCTTTTTATCCATAAATTAAGCTAAAAGCACGAAAGGCACGCTATGACAGAAAAATTATACAACAACGACAGTTATCTTGTTGAGTTTGATTGTAAAGTAGTTTCACTTTACAGTGATGAGAAATATATCTACGTAAAAACCGACAGAACAGCCTTTTTCCCGGAGGGTGGGGGACAGACGAGCGATGTCGGTTACCTCGGTGATATCTATGTGGAAAACGTACAAATTATTGATGAGAGAATATACCATTTTGTGGAAAACTC
>CAZNQI010000079.1:0-6761 GCA_964575375.1 uncultured Faecalibacterium sp. | reverse complement strand
AAAAGACTGAGGGAGCATTACCCCTCTGTCTCGTCAAAGCAAGCTCCATATCGCTTGTTGTAAGACGATTGACCCCTCTGTCCTTACGGACATCTCCCCTTTCAGGGGCGAAAAGATATTTCGCTCGTTTTCAGGGGCATCTGTTTTCAGGGGCGATATTATTCTGTTGAACGCTCGGACGAGCAAAGATCGCCCCTACGGTACAATGAATTGTATGCACGAAGACTAACTACTAACTTCCTTTACTGCTTCACTGCTCTACTGCTTTTTTAAACAGCGGATTCCATTTACCCTTACGGTACTGCATTGTAAACGCACAAAACAAGAACAAATTATGCGCAATCATACAGCCCCACGCCGACACAAGTCCCATTGATAAAAGCTCTATACAAACGAAAGTGCCGACTATTCTTATTCCCCACATACCAATAATATTATAAACAAAGGGTCTTTTCGTGTTGCCGACACCCTGCATCATACCCTCGATTATGAGTGAAACACCGTAAAACGGCTCAGACAACGCAACCATACGAAGAACGGTACTGCCGAGACTTACAACATCCTCACTATTTGCAAATATTCTCATCATATCCCCTGCAAAGAAAAACAACAAAGCTCCGGAAAAAATCATCAAGACCACTTCGCATACAATCAAAAGTTGTGATATTTCCTTTGCTCTTGTTCTATCCTTTGCACCGAGAGTATTGCCCATAAGTGTGGCTGCTGCTGCCTGCATACCGTAGCCCGGAATGTAAAACGCTGACTCAACCGTGTTAGCTATTGTGTGTGCAGCCGTTGCAACTTCACCAACAGAATTAATCATAGAAGCAAATGCCACATAACCGAGCGAGGTTGCAAAGCGTTGAAGCATATTCGGAAGTGCAATTTTAAGGCAAGGCTTAAGCACCTCAAAATCGGGCTTTAGGAATTGCTTTTTAGGTGAAATTTCTTTGTGTCTGAACAGAGCCAGCGTAATAAGAACACCACCCACGCCGAAAGAAACTGCACTTGCTATAGCGGCACCCTGTACACCCAAGCCTAAGCCGTAAACGGTAAAATTGCCTATAGCTCTTGTTTCGTAAATGAGTAAAAAATTCAAAAACACATTTACAATATTTACTATAATACCGACTCTCATCGGCGTTTTTGCATCCCCTGCCCCACGAAGCAGAGCGCCGAAAATTATCGTTGCAGTACGAAAAAGCATCGGTGCATAAAGTATAAAAAAGTACTGCGAGGCAGTTTCCCTTATCGCCTCGTCAACCTGCATCCATACCGGTATAACACCACTCAAAGACAAGGTTAAAACTGTTGAAAGCACACCAACCAAAAGTACCGAAAGCACAGCCTGCGACGATACCCTTAAGGTAAGCTCTTTGTTTTTAGCACCCGAAGCTCTGGATATAAACGCCAAAAAGCCTACCCCCAAAGCTGAAATCGAGCTGCTTATAAGCCAATTCACGGTTGTTGTACTGCCTACTGCTGCAGTTGCCGCCGTACCGAGCGAGCCCACCATAGCCGTATCTATATACTGCACTGCCGTTTGCATAAGCTGTTCAAGCATTGTGGGCCACGCAAGTGCAAAAACAGACGGCAATAAAGATAAATTGAGTTTTTTCAGCATAATCATTTCCTTAATATTCAACATTAATATAAACTAACAGATATGATATCATAAAAATCAAAAAATTCAAGATACAAAAAACTAATTTATAATCTTGACTAATACGCTAAAGTGTGTTAATATATTTTAGTCGCACATCCTACGGGGTGGTAATTAATATGCAGTCGTGGCGGAATTGGCAGACGCGCTAGATTCAGGTTCTAGTGAACGTTAGTTCTTGTGGGTTCAAGTCCCATCGACTGCACCAAACTGAAAAAATCCGAACCAAATTTTTCCTATAGGAAAAGGGTTCGGATTTTTTGTTTATTTTCAAACTACATACACATAAAAAGCAGCTGTAAAATAAAGCTTATTTCAATTCTTACTTCTTTCCTCGCTTCTCATAATCCTCATCAAGATTATCTCTCCAGCTCTCGTCAAGTGAAGCGCACTTTCTGACACTGCTAACCGCACAAGCGACAGACTCGTAAAGTATTCCCGTACCCTTTGCATCGGCGTTGTAATTAACGGCTCTGTCCTCACCGATGCCATAGCGCCTTGCAGTTTCAACGGCATCAATGTTCGCACCGATGAAAAGAAACTCCCAACCGTACTTCTTTTTTTGTCGCTCAATCATTTTCTTGACCTCATCACTGCTGTAGCGCTGACTTGCGTTCTCCATACCGTCAGTTGTGATTATGAACATTGTGTGTTCGGGTACGTCCTCGGGACGGGCGTACTTGTGAATATTACCTATGTGATGTATTGCTGAGCCGAGAGCATCAATAAGAGCCGTGCAGCCTCTTACGGTGTACTCCCTGTCGGTCATAGGTTTAATATCGGAAAGCTTAACTCTGTCGTGAAGCACCTCGCTTACATTGTCGAAAAGCACGGTAGAAATATAGCACTCGCCGTCTTGCGTCTTCTGCTTTTCAATCATTGCATTAAAGCCGCCGATTGTGTCGCTCTCAAGACCTGCCATTGAGCCGCTTCTGTCAAGAATGAATACTAATTCCGTGATATTGTTTTTCATATTAATTACCTCCGAAAAAAATTATGGTTGCAAGGTCTTGTGTAACCTTACAACCATAGTATAAATTATTTGATTTTTCTTTTGGTCAATCTGTGATTGACTTTTAAATAGTCGAAAAAAGCGTCTCCTGGTCATACTTGAAAAGTGCCGAGTCAATCTCATAAACATCGTAGATTCCATTTTCGAGACAGTACTTGATAATTACATCGAAAAGACTGCTGTCCGACAGGGTAAATCCGACAGACGAAAGAAGCTTCTGTGTTTCGTCAAGGCTCAGCTCAAGAGCGACAGCAAAGGAAATTGCAGTTTTCTTGCCCGGCTTGTAGTGCTTGTCTGTCATCAGCTTGTGCCAGGTCTGCTTGCTGACATTTGCCTTTTTATAGCACTCAACATCGCTGATACCTTTAGCGTCAATGAGTTTAATAAGCTTCTGTGCAAAGGATTCATCAAGCCTTATAAAATCTTCAAGGCTTTGTTTCGGTGTGCTGCCGACACTGCAAGGCGCAGGCGCATAATCTTCCTCAATGCAAGAGGCAGACATACATTCGTATAACCTCTCACGACTGTAATCGTTCTCGGTGCTGCTCCTGCTTTCACGGGAGACCGTAGCGTTGAGCAAGCCCTTTGAATAACGCTCGACATAGTTATCATCAATATAGCTTTCGATATTTGAAAAGAGCTTTTCGGAAAGCTCAAAGGATTTCTTATCATAGACAAGGAGATACACCGTCATTTCGTTGTCGAAAAGAAATGTGCTTATGGTGCTGATTGCAATTTTCAGTACCCTATCCTTGGGGTAGCCGTAAGTGCCCGATGAGATAAGAGGAAAAGCAACAGTTTCACAGCCATTCTCTTTCGCAAGCTTAAGGCACTCGTTATAGCAGGAAACGAGCAGGTCGGTTTCGCCGTTATTCCCACCCTTCCACACAGGACCCGAGGTGTGAATAACATACTTACTCGGCAGGTCAAAAGCAGGTGTGATTTTAGCTGTGCCGAGACAGAGAGGGGCAAGTGCTCCACAGAATTTATCAAGCTCGGGACCTGCGGCATTATGTACGGCACGGTCAACACCGCTGTAGCCTATCATTTCTTCGTTGGTTGTGTTGACTATGGCATCAACGTGCATTTTAGTTATGTCCTGACGGATAATCTGAATGGGCATAGCATCACCTCGAATCGGTTAGATTTATGATTTAATTATATAATCGGTGAGCTGTGTTGTCAATGGAATGAGTGAGCTTTTTGAGCCGGCACAAAAAAGCGAGGGCAACACCAAAAGCGGTGCTGCCCCTTTATATTTTCAGCTTAGCCGAGAGGATATCGATATTCGAGGCCTTCTATCCATTCGCCTGTGATAAAGTCTCTGCCTCTTACAAGGACTTCATCTTTATAAACCTCAACAACGATACCGTCACCGGGTTCGTAGTCAACAACCTCGGTTGAACGGGGAAGATTGATTGTATATACCCCGCCCTGCTCACTGAAGTTGTCTGTACCGAGTTCGTTGTGGGTATGGCCGTAAATATACAGAAGATTATCGTATCGGCTCAAAAGGTTTGCAAGTGAATCACTCGGAACGCCCTCAAGGGAATAAAGAGGATGATGGTTGAAAACAAAGATAGGAGCGTTCTTTGACTCTGCTTCGTCGAGAATGCCATTAAGCCATTCGAGTTGCTGCTGACTCATAATGCAGTTGCTTACAGTGAGGTCTTCCGAAGCGAGAACTATCATATAACAGCCGTTGATAACCTTATAATAATATCCTTTGCCAACATCGTTGCCGAGTAAGAGCTTGTTGCCCGCATAGAACCTTTGATAGAACTTGTCGTAATCGCCCTGACCGTTACCGATATCGTGGTTACCCATAACAACAAAGTTATTCTCACAGGGGTTCACCGAACGCACGCCCGTATAGAAAAAGATATTCTCAAGAAGCTGACCGTTCATAACATTATCGCCAAGATAAAAAACAGCGTCGTGATCTTCACCGACCTTTACACCCTCAAGAATGTTGTAAAAAGCCTTAAACGACTTCGGATTGTTTGTTTCAACGTGAATATCCGATACTGCTGTAAAGCTCATAATAAGCTCATCGGAGTTTTCTGCTTCGTACTTTACACCATCGCCACCGAATGCAGGCGACATCATTGTCAAAAGTATGATAATAGTTGCAAAGAGACCCTTGAGATAAATAAGCACTGTTGAAATGTTCATATTTTTTCCTTCTTTCTTGAAATAATACAGTTTTTTCTGTAGCTTAAGTCTATCATATATTTTTTAAATTGTAAATTCTTTTTTGTCAATTATTTACAAATTATAATAAAAATGCTATTATACTAACAAGCTGTGTAGCTCATATTCAAAAAACAAATGAGGTGTAGTTATGAATTTTGATATAAGTAAACCTACTGTAAAAATAATATGTGACGGCGATGTTACCGACACTCTCATTGAAACGGCTTTGAAAGACAATCAGCTCGAATTGTATATCAGTGCCACAAAAGACAGACCTAAGTTTGTCGAACTGCATTGGGCTTTCAAAACAGACACAGAGCAGTTTATACTCGGTGATGCCTGGGAAAGAAGCTACGGAAATCTTGAATTTTTGAAGCTTTCCGACAATAACCGCTATATGCCGTGGTATTTCATTTCGACCGATAAAAAGCAAAGCTTTTGTTTCGGTGTTAAAACAGGTGCAAGCTCCTTTATAAGCTTCAAATACGATTCATCGGGAATTACTGCCTTGATTGACTGCCGCAACGGCGGAAACGGAGTGCACCTTTGCGGAAGAAAGGTTCATCTTGCCTGTTTCGTTTATGAAAAGTACGACAGCGGCGATGTATTCGCTTGTCTCAAGGATTACTGCAGAAAGCTTTGCGACAATCCCGTACTTCCCAAAGAGAGAATTTACGGCGGTAACAATTGGTACTACGCTTACGGAAAGAGTAACTACAAACAAATTATATCTGACGCAAAGCTTCAGGTAGAACTCGCAAAGGGTATTGATAACAAGCCTTTTCAGGTTATTGACGACTGCTGGCAACCGAAAAAATGCTGTGGCCCCTGGGTACCTAACAGGAAATTTAAGGATATGGAAAAGCTTGCCCGTGAGATAAAAGAGCTCGGTGCAAGACCGGGTATATGGGTAAGACTGCTTCGCAACAAGGACAGAGCAATCCGAAAGGATATGAAAATTCTCAGAGGCGGAAAAAGATTATATCTTGACCCCACGCACCCCGAGGTACAGAAATACATCCGAGCCGATATTGAAAGAATAAAAGGCTGGGGTTATGAACTGATGAAGCACGACTTTACAACTGCTGACCTTTTTGGTGATTACGGAGCTAATCTGACCTCAGCCATAACCAAAATTGACGGTTGGCATTTCTATGACAAGACAAAAACCAACGCTGAAATTGTACTTGATTTTTACCGACTTATAAAAGAAGCTGCAGGTGATATGCTGATAATCGGTTGTAACACAGTTTCGCACCTGTCTGCAGGACTTGTACATATCTACAGAACAGGCGATGACACAAGCGGAAAAGAATGGGACAGAACGAAGAAAATGGGTGTCAACACTCTCGCTTTCCGTCTGGCTCAAAACGAAGCCTTTTATATGTGCGATGCAGACTGTGTAGGTATTCTCAAAAAATATATTCCTTGGGATAAAAACAAGCAGTGGCTTCATCTTCTTTCTTACAGCAACACTCCTTTTTTCATTTCCTGTACCGATGAAATAAGTGATGAACAAAGACGAGATATCAGCAAAGCGTACAAGGTGTTCAACGAAGACCACAATATCAGACCTATAGATATCTTTGAAACAAAAACACCGTCTCACTGGGAAATCGACGGCGAAGAAGTAGTATATAATTGGTAATAATTTAAACTCTGTATCAATATTTAAATGCAGAATTGCTGACGTAACCTCGACGTAGGGGCGACCATTGCTCGTTCGAGCGTTCAACAGAATATTTCGCCCCTGAAAGGGGAAATGTCTGCCTTCGGGGTCCCCGGAAAGTCGCAGACTTTGTGGGGCAGAGGAAAAGCAGCGGAATGAGTGAGCTTTTTGCGTGTGCGCAAAAACGAGCGATATGGAGCTTGCTTTGACGAGACAGAGGG
>CAZNQI010000078.1:4122-6830 GCA_964575375.1 uncultured Faecalibacterium sp. | reverse complement strand
AGTACAAAGTTTACAGGTGTGTTTTTATCTTGTTTAATCGCAAAGTACATAGGTGAGAGAATAACATCCGATAAAAGGAATAAAGCACCACCGATAAAGTAAACAATAAAAGCTGTTTGCCTTGTTTTTATCATTGCCCAGAATGCAGTACCCATCATAAATGAAAGAACCAAAGTATAAATACAAACGATCAATCTGAATTTACCGTAGTCTTGGTGAGTAAGCTTTTCTAAAATAGCATTAACAACAGTAACCAAAACAGCAATTATTGCAGGAACAATAATGTCTTTAGCTGTGAAGCTGAGAACCTTGAACATACCGCCGATATAAAACAAGTGGCCAATTCCGAAGGTTATAAAACCGATTGTAAGATATTGGCTTTTATGTTCAGGGTAAAGCCATTTTTGATCAAGATAAATATCTCCGAGCATACCTATAGCGCCACCAACAACGACAGTTAAACCGAACTGCCAAAAGTCAGGATTGAGATAAGTACCTAAAACTGCTGTTAAGATGAAGAATATACTTGTAAAATTTTTAATAAAAACACCCTCAACGCTTCTTTGTTTGTTACACTTAATCATAAACCACATTAGAAAAACGAAGCCGGGAACTAAAGTGATTGCTATCATAATTTAACCTCCGATTTTTCTGCTTAATTATTTTTTATTCCTCAATTAAAATGCCTCTTTCAGCACGAGCTTTGCTGAGTTCTTCAAATACTTTTTTCTTCTTTGCGCCTGTAAGGTCATAGAAGAATAAAGGAATTGCACAAAGAAGAAGGCTTATACCGGGAACGATCGTTACGAGTGAGAACATAGCAAAGTTTTGTGTTGAGGAAAGCTGATTGATTGCATCAACAACCTGTTGACCCGAACCAACGTTGAGTTGGTTTACATCAATATTAACAACCATATACATTACTATGATCATAACTGTTGCAAAAGCGTTACCGATCTTATTAACGAAAGATTGACAAGCCGAACCGAGACCGGTGTTTCTAAAGCCTGTTTTCCATTCCATAAAGTCAAGGCAATCACAAACCATTGCGAAAGAAACGTTGTTGATAACACCGAGAGGTATACTTGAAATAAGCATAAACGGAATACAGATAAGAAGATTCTTCGTTGTCCAGCCGATGATAAGAGTGAAGCAGCTTGCGATAAAGCCACCGATACAGGAAACAATCATAATCTGCTTGTACTCAAATTTTTTGTAAAGCTTCGGAAGGAAGATCATTGCACCAAACATACCTACAGCAGCACATACTTGAATAATAAGAGCTACGGTTGAAATGTTTGAGTTATATTGCTCAACTGTTTCCGGCTTTGAGCCAATATAGAAACCGGAATAACGTGCTACGTGAGGTGCGGCAGCTTGAAGCATATATCTGCCGAAAGAGAGCATACCTGAAAGCACAACAAGCATAAGAGGCTTGCAAGTGAAAATTCTCTTAAGAGAAGAGGGTTCACCGGGAGCTCTCTTTGTTGCGTTGGGAAGCTGAATTCTCTCTTTAACCTTGAATGAAGAGATTGAGAAAAGAGGCATACCGATAAGTGCCATAGAGATTGCCATAATTGCATATTTAACAATACCTGCTTTTTCAACATCCATATCGGCTATTATAAAACCGACAATAATCGGAAGAGCAACAGTTACAGCAGAGCCTATACCACCTACAGTTTTACCGTAAGAAATAATATTACCTCTTTCTTTTGCATCGGGAGTCATTACATTAGGCATACTCCAGAAAGGAACATCGCTTGCGGTATAAATCATACCCCACGCAACATAAACAACGGAAACAAAAACATAAAGCCATATTGACTTGTTGTTTGTGTCAAATCCGGGATTAACGAACATGAGGATTGTAAGAATAGCAATTGGTATTGCTGTTAAAACAGGGTAAGGCTTCATTCTGCCTTTTTTAAATGACACTCTGTCCATTATCATACCCATCATAGGGTCGTTGATTGCATCCCAAACTCTTGCAAGAAGCATAAGAAGTATTACAAACATTGCATTGAGTTTAAGAACACTCATGTAATAGTCAGTTATGTAGCTTGACATACAACTGTATACAAGACCTTGACCGAGTGCTGCAATAGCATAAGCTTGAACTTCTTTTTTAGGTACATATTTTTTATTTTCCATAACGAACCTCCTGTGAAAACAAATTGTACACGTTAAATTTTAACATATTTTTACATTCTTTGCTATTAAAAGATAAAAATTTGTTGTAGAAATTATTTGATGATTTTTGTTGCATTTGCCGAAAGTTTTGTTTTTAGTTGAAAAAAACATTTTGATGTATTATATTTATTCTAACTTATATTATAAGGAGATATAGTTTATGAAACAACCTTGCAAATTTTTTGTTGACACTTTTTCATGGCATTCTAACAGTAAAACCGATGAAAAATTCATTATAATTAAAAATAATGTCAGACTTTCATTAATAACATCAAGATTACTTCGAGTTGAAGCAGACAAAAAAGGACAGTTTTGCGATGAACCGACTCAAACGGTTATAAACAGAAACTTTGATAATCCTGAATACAAGGTTGTTGAAGACGGTGATGTGCTTATTGTTATAACAACGGATACAATTTTTAAGTATGATACCAAAAGCACTAAAATGATTGGTATATCCCTTAAAAACGGTAAGTATTTAACGGAATACAAAACAGGCAATCTCAAAGGTACAT
>CAZNQI010000078.1:0-4112 GCA_964575375.1 uncultured Faecalibacterium sp. | reverse complement strand
GATATGACAAGAGGCGCAATTGAAATTGGCGACGGTCTTATGTCTGTGAACGGTGTTGCTGTCATAGACGATACAAAAAGTCTTATTCTAAACGAAGATGGCACTATTGGCGAAAGAAGAAAAACTCAAAAAGATGAGTATTATTTTGCGTATAACCACGATTACAGAGGATGTCTCAAGGACTTCTTTTCTCTTTGCGGTGAAGTTCCGCTTGTACCGAGATTTTGCCTTGGTAACTGGTGGAGCAGGTATAAGGCTTATTCTCAAAAGGAATATACGGAGCTAATGCAGCAATTTCTCGACAGAAAGATACCAATCACTGTAGCAACTATTGATATGGATTGGCATTGGGTAGACGTTAAAAAACGCTTTGGAAAAAGTGGCAGTAAGTTTTCGGTTTTACCAAATACAACTGATTTTATCTTTCAAGGAGACGGTTGGACGGGATATAGCTGGAACACCGAGCTTTTCCCCGATTATAAAGGCTTTTTAAAGTGGCTTCACGAAAAGAATTTCAAGGTTACCGTTAATCTGCATCCCGCACAGGGCGTTAGATTTTTTGAGGATATGTATGAGGAAATGGCTGTACGTATGGGTATTGACCCGGCAAGTAAAAAGCGAATTGAATTTGACTTCACAGATCCTGATTATATCGACGGGTATTTTAATATTCTACACAAGCCATACGAAAAAGACGGCGTAGATTTTTGGTGGATTGATTGGCAGCAAGGTAAAAACACAAAGCTTAAAAACCTTGATCCGTTATGGGCACTTAACCATTATCACACAATGGTTGATGCAAACAGTGAAAAAAGACCCCTTATACTTTCTCGTTTTGCAGAGGTAGGCTCACACAGATATCCTCTTGGCTTTTCCGGTGATACATTTATAAATTGGGAGTGTTTAGATTTCCAACCGTATTTTACCTCAACTGCCACAAATATAGGCTATACTTGGTGGAGCCACGATATCGGCGGACATCAGATGTGTTCTAAGGATGACGAGCTTTATACTCGCTGGGTGCAATACGGGCTTTACAGTCCTATTATGAGACTTCACTCAACAAGTAATGAGTTTATGGGAAAGGAACCTTGGAAACATAATTATCAGGCTGAGAAGATAGCAGTTAATTGTCTTCGTGAGCGCCACGCATTGATACCGTACTTATATTCTATGAATTACCGTACACATCATCACGGTATTGCTTTGTGTGAACCACTTTACTACGAGTACCCTGAAGACAAGCAAGCCTATAATTTTAAAAATCAATATTTCTTCGGTTCGGAGCTTATGGTAGCGCCGATTACAAAGAAAATGAACACAAAAACATTTCTTTCCGATGTTGAAGTGTATCTTCCGAAAGGCAGATGGACAGATATTTATACAGGTGCAATATATGAGGGTGGACAGGTTGTTAAAATGCACAGAGGAATAGAAACCATTCCCGTTCTTGCAAAGCAAGGCGCGATTATACCTATGTCTGCAAATTGCACTGATAATAACTGCGAAAATCCAAAGGATATGATACTCAAGGTTTTCCGTGGAAATAATACTTTTGAGCTTTATGAAGACGACGGAGAAAGTAACGAGTATAAAAACGGTAATTTTGCAATTACAACATACAAGATCCGTGAGGTAGGCTTTGATGTGAATTTCGGCATTTCGCCTGTAAAAGGTAATTGTTCAACAGTGCCTAAACGCAGAAACTATACAATTATTTTTGATGATATCAGTGATGCGAGTGAAATATTTGTTTCGGTAAACGGAAAAGAGGTATCTGCCGATATAATGAAAATGGGTGGTAAGATACAAGTTCTTCTTAAGGGCATAACTCCAAAATCAGAAGTTGAAATTTCATTCAAGGATATCACACAAAGAAGAAATCGCGATAAAAGAGAAATGATTGTTGAGCTTGTTACAAAGTACCAAATGGATGTTAATCTCAAAAGAATAAAGTTCGGCTCTTATATTGATGATATATATAGTGAAATTCCTTCTTGCGATGATTGCTTCAAAGGACCTATAGAAGAAGTTTTAAAGATGCTTGGATAGAAAAGTGCAACGGCGGGGGAGTTACAATTAGTGCGGATTCCTTCAAATATTCTTGGGTTTAAAACGACAAGGGAGCAAGAGCATCTGACCACGCTGCAGCTGAATATACAATGACATTCACAAAAACGGCAGATTTCGTTCAAAACACAAAAGAACTTACAGTTACAGAGGATAATAACACAATGGCTACAGAGCTTATGTGTTTATGACAGTTCTCTTTAAGCTGTTTGTTAACTTTGCTCAAGTTTCTGCTTGTTGGGATAAAATACAATTTTACACGGTGGGCTTCGGCTCACCGTTTTTGTTGTAATTTAATATTTGTTTTTGCCTAATTATTTGTTTTGTAAAATTAGATGCTTATAATGATTAAACACCACCCAATTTGACAAAATAATTATTAATACTTTATGTTGTTAGGAGTGGTGTTATGTTTTGTGAAGGTGAAGCTTGGGAAGGTTTTGAAAAAGGTTCGTGGGTTGACGAAATAAATGTGAGGAGCTTTATTCGTCATAATTTCACACCTTATGACGGTGATGAAGCTTTTTTGCAGGAACCTGCTAAAAGTACGGTTGAGCTTTGGAATAAAGTGCTTGAGCTTTCTAAAGAGGAACTTCAAAATGGCGGTGTGCTGGATATGGATACAAAGGTTATTTCAACGATAACTTCTCATAAACCGGGATATCTTGATAAAGAAAAAGAGAAAATTGTCGGATTCCAAACAGATAAACCGTTTAAAAGAGCTTTACATGTATATGGCGGTATAAGAACTGCAGAAAAAGCTTGTATGGATAACGGTTATGAAATTGACGAAAATATAAAGGATTTTTTTACCGTACACAGAAAAACACACAATGCAGGTGTATTTGATGTTTACACACCTGAAATGCGTGCTTGTCGTTCAAGTCATATTATTACAGGCTTACCCGATGCTTACGGCAGAGGCAGAATAATAGGAGACTACAGAAGAGTGGCTCTTTATGGGGTTGACAGACTGATAGAAGATAAAAAAGCTCAAAAAAATACAACTTTATGTGCAATGTATTCCCATGTAATCAGGGAAAGAGAGGAACTTCAAGAGCAGATAAACGCACTTTATCAACTAAAAGAAATGGCAAATAGTTATGGCTTTGATATTTCACAGCCGGCAAAGGACACGAAGCAAGCAATACAATGGCTTTATTTTGCTTATCTTGGTGCCATCAAAGAACAAAACGGAGCTGCAATGTCTCTTGGCAGAACATCAACTTTTCTGGATATATACGCTGAACGAGATCTTAAGAACGGTGTTTATACGGAAAGCGAAATACAAGAACTTGTTGACCATTTCATTATGAAGCTTCGACTTGTTAAATTTGCCAGAACACCCGAATATAATAAGCTTTTTACAGGAGATCCTCAATGGGTAACCGAATCTATTGCAGGTGTTGCAATTGATGGAAGGCACATGGTAACAAAAATGTCATACAGATATTTGCATACACTTAAAAATCTCGGACCGGCACCCGAACCGAATTTGACAGTTTTATGGTCTGTAAACTTGCCTTTAAATTTTAAAAAATATTGTGCAAAGATGTCAATTGAAACGTCTTCTATTCAATATGAAAACGATGACATAATGCGACATACTCACGGTGATGATTATGCAATAGCGTGTTGTGTCTCTTCAATGCGACTTGGTAAAGAAATGCAATTTTTTGGTGCCAGAGCTAATCTTGCAAAATGTTTATTATACGCTATAAACGGTGGGGTAGATGAAGTGTCGCATAAACAGGTTGCTCCGAAATTCAGGGCGATAACCTCAGAATATTTAGACTTCGATGAGCTAATGGAAAAGTATGATAATATGATGTGTTGGTTAGCCGAAGTATATGTAAACACATTGAATGTCATACACTATATGCACGATAAATATTGCTATGAAAAGCTGCAAATGGCACTGCATGATAAAAATGTTATTCGATGGTTTGCAACAGGTATTGCAGGTCTTTCCGTTGTTGCTGATTCGCTGTCAGCTGTAAAATATGCGAAGGTTCGCGTTATTCGTGATGAAAGCGGGCTTG
>CAZNQI010000077.1:0-7097 GCA_964575375.1 uncultured Faecalibacterium sp. | reverse complement strand
CCCTTTCATCACGCAGGTATGATTTATGTTCAGGAGCCTGCCGCTATGGCACCTGCAGAATGTGTTGATGTTAACCCGAATTGGACGGTTCTTGATATGTGCGCAGCTCCGGGCGGAAAAAGCAGTCAACTGAAAAACAAGCTCACCGAAAACGGTATTCTCGTTTCAAACGAAATAATACCGTCAAGGTGCAAAATCCTAACGGGAAATTTTGAACGATTGGGTCTTAAAAACACCGTTACCACTTGTATGGATACTGCTAAGCTCGCAAGAACTTTTCCTAAGGTTTTTGATTTAATTATGGTTGATGCTCCGTGTTCCGGTGAAGGTATGTTCAGAAAAGAGGCAATTGCCATTGAGGAATGGAGCGAGGAAAATGTAGAAAACTGCGCTGTAAGGCAAAAAGAAATACTCGAAAATGCTGTGCTTTGCTTAAAAGACGGCGGATACATAATATACGCTACCTGCACATTTTCTTTGCAAGAAAATGAAATGGTGGTTGATGCTTTCTTGAAAAATCACCCCGAGTTTGAAATTGTACCCGTTACCGAAAGAGTGAGACAAAGCACGACAGACGGCATACATTTTGACGGCTGTGAATGTGAAAACATTAGCTACGCGAGAAGGTTTTACCCGCACAAAGGCAAGGGTGAGGGGCAGTTTATGGCTGTGCTTCGCAATAAAAATGAAAGCTACTCCCAATCGAAGTTTGATATTCAAAATAAAAAATGCACAGATAAAGTTGTATTTGATTTTCTTTGCGATACACTCGAAAGCTACGATAAGGACAGTGTGCTGATGTATAACGACAGGCCCGTTTATTTCCCTTATGATTTTCCGATTGCAAAAGGTACTGCTTTTTCTTGCGGCATTACCATTGGTGAAATAAAGAAAAATTACATTCTCCCCCACCACCACTTTTTTATGGGGATGGGCAAGTATTTCAAAAGAAAAATAGAGCTCAAAGCAGACAGCGAGGAGCTTAAAAAGTATCTTCACGGCGAGGAAATCACCTGCGAATGTGAAAACGGCTGGGCAGTTGTAACGGTCGAGGGTTGTGCTGTTGGCGGAGTTAAGGTTGTGAACGGTAAGGGCAAGAATCATTATCCTAAGGGGCTTAGGAGTAAGTGGTGAGCCGAAAGTATTGAGTAAAAAGCGACGCAGTTTTAGTTAACCGTGTCGCTTAAACTTTTTTGTGCGTTCCCCTGCCGTTATTATAATTCTACAGACAGCCAAGAACGGTGCAAGTTGTGCTTTTCTTCGTCCCGAAGCTGTACTACGGTACTGCGAGCGGGCGAAAAAAGTGCAAGTGAAAAAAAGAGGCACGATCTCATTAGACCGTGTCTCTTAATTTTTTTCACGTTCCCCTGCCGTTATTGGCTATCTGTCAGTTGTTGCCGAAGATGTTTCTGCCCTTAAATACCGGCAGTACATCAGCCTCATCATCGTCAGGATCATCAAAAATTGAGCCCGACTTCTTTGGTGGAGTTTCGATAACATCATAAGTCTGTGTTGAAGCAGGTGTTTCCTTTACTGCAGGAGCGCCGGTTTCAACAGGTGCTACAGGTGCTGTTGGGATATTGCCGCTTGCTGCCGCAGCTGCTGCTTGCTCGAAAATCGAAACGAAGGACTGACCAAACTTTGTTGAAGCAAAGTCAATCGCTTCCTGGCTTACAGGGCCAAATACGCTGTCAACCTTCTTTGTTTCAGCTTGGCTGATAAATTCAGGTGGTGTTGCAGTGCTTGCCTGCTGTGAAACAGCTTCTTTTTCTGCTTCTGCTGTTTCGATACCGAAGCCTGTAGCGATAACAGTAATGAGCATTTCGTCGCCCATTTCTTCATCGAATACAGAACCGAAGATGATGTTTGCATCCGGATGTGTTGCTTCGGAAATAAGTGCGCCTGCCTGTTCGATCATATCAAGAGACATTTCTGAAGAGCAAGTAACGTTGATAATAACACCGCTTGCACCGTCGATTGCTGTTTCAAGAAGCGGACTTGTGATAGCTTGTCTTGTAGCTTCAGCGGCACAGTCTGCTCCTCTGCCACGACCTATACCCATGTGAGCACGGCCTGCATCCTTCATTACACTCTTAATATCTGCAAAGTCAAGGTTGATATAACCCGGAACCTTAATTGTATCCGAAATACTCTTAACACCCTGCCAAAGAACATCGTTTGCCTTTGAGAATGCGTCTTTAATGCTGAGTGATTTATCGCCTAAAAGCTTAAGTCTTTCGTTAGGAATTACGATAAGGCTGTCAACATGCTTTTGAAGCTCGCTGATACCGTCCTCAGCTTGATTCATACGCTTTTTACCTTCAAACTTAAAAGGCTTTGTAACGATACCAACAGTTAAAGCACCGAGCTCTCTTGCGATTTCAGCAACAACGGGAGCTGCACCTGTACCTGTACCGCCGCCCATACCGGCAGTAATGAATACCATATCTGCTCCTCTGAGTGCGTCTGCGATAACGTCTCTGCTTTCCTCCGCTGCTTTTTTACCAACAGCAGGGTCGCCGCCGGCACCCATACAGCCTGTTACTTTTTCGCCGATTTGAATTTTATGTGTTGCCTTTGAATTTTCAAGAATTTGTCTGTCAGTGTTAATTGAAAGGAATTCAACACCGATAATACCCGATTCAACCATGCCGTTGATTGCGTTACCGCCGCCGCCACCGACACCAACAACTCTGATTTGGTTGTAGGAAATATTCTCATTATCCATTATGAAAGCCATTTTACTTCCTCCTAATATTTATTAATTGCAATTTGAATTTAGTTTTTTAGCAGCATTTTCTTTTAAGCTACAATATGTTTCAAATTATTATACCACGCAAAAACAAAAATTACAATAAGAAATGTGAATAAGTTTTTATTATTTTTTATATATTTTTGTAGAAAAAGATATAAATTTGAACTTTTATTTATCCATAATTCCGCCTTTATAAATGTTATAGGCAGAATCACATACGTCTATATATGCAATTTCATAGTCGTTTTTGTTTTTTTGGTAAAGCTTATAAGCGGCGTCAATTTTATTTTGTATTCTTGAACTATCGCCAAAATAAATCTTAATTTTTGAATTGTATATAATTTGTATATCTTGCGGGTCGCTTATATCTATTTTGCAAGGATATAGCTTGTATTGCTTTAAATATGCAACAATTGTCTTGACCGTTTCATACTTTTGCTTTTCCGTTTGCTTTGAAAGTCTGTAAAGTGTTTCTTCCTCACTTTCACCTTCAATTTCTTTAGGAACCTCTATGTCAAACACATCGCCAACAGCAAGCTTGTCATGACTTATTCCCGTAACGAGGAATTGATCTTTTTGCTGCTTTTGCTTTTTCAGCGACACAATTTTACCCGTTTGATCTATGCAAGTATAGCTCGAGCCGTTTTTAATAAGTATTTCCGCTTTAGTGGAAATTATATTAAGTTTTAATGTATCCGGAAAAAGATAGTTAACATCTACCTTTGATATCAACGGCAGCTGCGATGTAACCTTTTCATTAACTTCTTTTTCTCTGACCGTCAGCATATTCTGGCCGATTGAAATTTCAGCCGTATTAAGGATTTTTTTATTGCTGTATTCGCTTTCGCCTTCAATTTCAATGTTTTTAATCGGTGCACCCTCATAACAGCAATAAGTAAACGAAAGTGTAAAGGCAAAAACAAACAAAAGTAAAGCGCTCAATATGTTTTGCGCCTTTCTTCTCATTCTCTTTCGCTTTGCAATAATATATCTTGCCTCATCAAGACTTTTTCCGCTGTTTATAAGACGCTTATAGGTTCTTTTATTCTTGTAAAGTCTCTTTGCTTCTTTCTTTGTAAGAATGTATTTTTTTCTTTGAGGTGCGTTTTTCTTCGGCTGTGAAGAAGGAGCTCTGCCCTCGGAAATCGGTCTTTCGTTTTTTGGCGGAGAGCTCTTTTGTGTTCTTTGAGAAGCAGATTTTTGCTTTGTGTTCGTTTTTGCTCTTTCACCGCCTTGTGCAGCAGCCTTTGAAGCAGGTCTGCTTTTAGAGGAGGGTGCAGGCTTTTTCTTCGGATTGCTTTGTTTATTGGTCTGTTTTTTTGTTGCGTTTTTATTATTTTGTCTTTTAGCTGCCTTTTGAGAAGAAACTTGAGAAGAAGATTGCTTTCTGTTTGGGGGTGTTTTTTGTGCCGTTCTTTGCGAAGAAGTCTGCTGTGGTGCAGTTCTGTATGCGTAGTCATATATATCCTCTGAGCTTATCAAATCAAAATCGGAGGATGAAATATTTCGCATTTTAATATTTTCGTCTTCCTCACCGAAGTATGCACCGAATCTTCTGTCGCTCATCTTATTCTCACCCCTCTTTCAAAAAAATAATGGCAGTGTATCAACTTTATAAGTCAAATACGCCTGCCGAAAAAATATATATCTTTTATTCGTTTATATCACGTCTGACTGTTTTTCTTTCTATATCGGCCCCGAGCAATTTAAAGCATTGCTCTATTTTTTCATATCCTCTGTCTATGTGGTAAACATCCTTAACGGTGGTAGTACCCTCTGCAGAAAGACCTGCTACAACAAGTGCTGCTCCTCCTCGCAAATCCGGAGATACCACAGAAGCACCGTAAAGTCTTTCAACGCCGTCAATCAGCGCTACCCTGCCCTCAATTTTAATTTTCGCACCCATTCGTTGAAGTTCGCCGACATGCTTAAATCTGTTTTCAAAAATATTTTCAACAATAATGCTTGTTCCCTTCGCCTTTGCTGCAACAGCCATAATGAGTGCTTGAGCATCTGTAGGAAAGCCGGGATACGGCATCGTTCTTATATCAGGCAGTGCCGAAGGTCTTTTGTTTTGTTCTATTTCAATTTTATCCTTGTAATTTTTAATTTTTGCACCTGCACTCTGCAAAACCGAAAGCTCACTTTGATAAGAAGATGTATCGGTATTTTTCAAAAGCACCTT
Organism: uncultured Faecalibacterium sp.; assembly: GCA_964575375.1. Taxonomy (GTDB): domain Bacteria; phylum Bacillota; class Clostridia; order Oscillospirales; family Acutalibacteraceae; genus UBA6857. The sequence continues at coordinate 2,157 of CAZNQI010000077.1, read as the reverse complement.
ACCGCCAACACAGCAAGCACTGCAAAGATAAGTCAAAGCACAGATTCTGTCCGGAATGACAGTATGCTCAGTTGAATGTAAAAAGTCAACACCGTCCACGGTAACCGTTCCGTGCTTGCCGATTGTGATTTTTGCACCTGCAGAATTAAGAAAATCTGCAAGATCGGAAATTTCAGGCTCTCTTGCGGCATTAAGTATAACCGTCCTGCCTTTTAACGTGCAAGACAGCAGCATAATGTTTTCCGTGGCACCGACACTCGGAAAAGAAAGACTGATAACGGTATCTGTTGTTTTGCTTCCTTTTTTACAATGTACTGTTCCGTGACTTTCATCTATTGTAACACCTAAAGCTTTAAACGAGTTTAAATGCAGGTCAATCGGGCGAAGTCCGATATCGCACCCACCGGGCGAGGAAAGCTCTGCAATACCCATTCTTCCCAAGAGCGCTCCGAGAAAAACTATCGAAGATCGCATACGTCTCATCAAGCTTTCCGGTATATTATAGCACGATATGAATCTCGAATCAACTATAAGTGCATTATTTTCTCTTTTAATATTACATCCGAGATACTCCAAAATCTTAATTGCCGCCTGTGTATCAGAAAGGACAGGGCAATTATGTATCACACTCACACCGTTTACAAGCACGCACGAGGCAAGAATAGGAAGAGAACTGTTTTTGGAGCCTTGTATATCAATTTCTCCCTTCAATCTCTTCCCACCACTGATGATAATATTTTCCATATTAAATCACCCTTTCACAGTATAATATGCGAAAAAGTGATTTTTTGTGATTTATTTTATTAAAGACAGCACAATATCTGCGATTTTTTCTTTTGCGTCAAGCTGTGCCATTGCTTTTGCGTTCTGCTGTATTTCAAAACGCTTTTCATCGTCATTCACCAAGGACAGGAACAGCTCTTGCATTTTATCCTTGGTAAGATCCTTTTCTTCAACAATTAACGCCGCACCCTTGTTCACGAGAGCCATTGCATTGTGATATTGATGATTTTCAGAAACATTAGGTGAAGGAATAAGTATAGAAGCCTTACCGAGTGCCTGAAGCTCCGAAAGAGAGCTTGCGCCTGCTCTGCAAATAACGACATCGGCAGCACTCATACAAACATCCATATCGCTTATGTATTCACGAATTTCTACATTTTCACTGTGTTCGGAATATGCTCCGAGCTCTTTAAGCTTATCCTCGACCCAAAGGCCATACTGACCCATTGCATGAAGGAAATAAATATCCTCGTTTTTATGGTACGAAACAATAAGGTCAACCATAGCGTTGTTAATCGTCATAGCGCCAAGACTTCCGCCCATTGAAAGAACAAGCTTTTGATTATCCTTTATGCCGAGAAGCTCTCTTGATTTTTGTCTGTCTGCACGAAGCATCTCACCTCTTACGGGAAGGCCTGTTACGATAACGCCGTTTTTGGCTTTCATATATTTTTCCGCTTCAGGAGCTGTGAGCATAACCTTATCAACCATTGTAGCAAGTTGCTTGTTGGTAATACCGGGATATGCGTTTTGCTCGTGAATTGCAGTCGGAATACCCATCTTTGCCGCCATTCTTACAACAGGGCCGCTGACATAGCCACCAAAGCCTACAACAACATCGGGTGAAAAGCCTTTTATTATCTTCTTAACTGCAAAGCCACTGAAAAGAAGATAGATAACCGTCTTTATGTTTCTTATTATATTTTCAAGCGTCAGCTTTCTTTGAAAGCCGGAAATTTTGATTGTTGCAAAATCATATCCTGCCTGCGGTACCAATTTTGCTTCCATTTTATCCTTTGTACCGACAAAAAGTATTTCAGCGTCGGGATGTCTTTCTCTGATTTCTCCTGCAACTGCCAAGGCAGGGTTAATATGACCACCGGTACCACCGGCTGCAAACATAATTTTCATTTAAAACTCTCCTTAATTTTTTTCGAGCTGCGACAATCTTGATACAGAAAGCACAACACCCATTTCAATAAGCAGCATAATTACTGCTGTACCACCGAAGCTGAAAAACGGAAGCGGCATACCTGTATTAGGTATCATATCGGTAACAACCGCAATATTTATTATAACCTGCAAGGCTATTTGATTCATAATACCCATAACAACAAGAGAACCGAACAAGTCTTTGCAGCGAATAGCAATCTT
>CAZNQI010000076.1:0-7255 GCA_964575375.1 uncultured Faecalibacterium sp. | reverse complement strand
ACAATATACATTTTATAAAAAAATGGAGGAAACCAAAATGAGCAAAGTTAAAAACGAAGCAAAAATCAAAAATCCCATTATTACCGCTGTGCGAGAACAGCTTGAACACAGAGCCACATGGCTTTATCTTCTTTGCGACGAAGCAACAAAACGCGGTCTCGATCCGAGAGATTTTGGCTCGGCAGCAGTAAAACGTTGCGGTCTTATGCAGGGTAAAGGTCTTGTTGAAAAAGGCAAGACAGACTCTCTCAAGGGTCTTAAGAAAACTCTTTTCACACTCCCTGCTCAATGGGTATTTGAAATGGATATTAAAAACTGCACAGATGACGAGCTTGAAATTCACTTCCACTACTGCCCTCTTGTAAAGGCATGGCAGAAAGCCGGTTGCAGTGATGAGGAGATTTCTATGCTTTGTGATATTGCTATGTGCGGCGACAGAGGTATAGGCGAAAGATACAGTGCAGAGCTTGATCTTCCCAAAACTATTGCCAACGGCGACGATATCTGTCATTTAAGATACCACAAGAAATAAACCTAAAATTAAAAAACAAAATAAAATCACCAACCGTTCCCAAAGAATTCGGTTGGTGATTTTGTTTGGCTTATATTTAGCGTTTTAGTTTACCTCATCAATTAAATTGAGATATTCCTGTATTATCATTTCTTAACGCCCCAGATACATTCGTTGTTGCTTCCTATTGCACTGAAAACAACTTTTTCCGTTTTTTCTGCACTTTCGTCATTTTGCAAACAGTACACACCGTCATACATTACACCGTCTATTACAAATGTTATGTATGCAGTGCCGTCTTCAACCTGCCATGTACCGCTAACATCCTTTGAGGATACTGCAGTATTATCCTTTGTGCTTTCGTAAACCTTAAGCCCCGTAATTGTGCCGTCTGCATTAAGTGTTACACTTTGAGTGGGAGAAATTATGTTTTCTGCATTTGCCCAATCTGTACAGCCGTTGCTGATTGAGCCGTGATTTATAAATTCATATTCACCGATAATCGTTTCCTTTGAAATTCCCGAATAATCAATGGTTTCACCTTGATATTCAAACGGAAGAACAACTGCCCAGCCGCTTTTTGTTCTTGCCATTTGATGAACTCTTGTTTGGAAGCCTTCAGTGAAGTTATTGAATCTTGTATGGTAAACCTGGAACATCTTGTTGTCCTTTGTTATGAGACTTGATGAGTGTCCGCCTGCAAGATATGCAGTATCGAGACAATCAAATTTATAGTTACCGAAAAGCTTTACGCCCGTGTTGGTGTAGTCAAGCGCACTGTTGCCTGCCGCATCAAGATAAGGGCCGTCAACATTTTTGCTTCTGTATTCTCTAATGTTGTAGCCTCCCAATGAGTTGAGACCGCAATAGGAAATATAAAGGTAGTAGTAATCGCTCTGGCTGTCATAAATAATATAAGGTCCTTCGCCGGACAGCTCATTGTCGAAAGTGGTCTTTAAAACTTGCTTTCCGAAGTACATATCGTAGCCGTCGGTTTTTCTCATATATTCATAGTCAGGCATACCTGTTTCTTCATCCATCGGCATTATAAATATACCTGCAAAGTATGAGCCGTAAACCATCCAAAGCTGACCCTCCTCATCGTAAAAAACATTTGGGTCAATAGCGTTAGGATAACGTGTGCTGTCATAATTGCCGTTAATATCGCACCAATCATTATTGAGTACGTCTTTTATGTATAAATCTCCGCTGTTAATAAGAGATGATATATTCGTAAAGCTGTAGTGAAGAGATGTTGCTCTTGAATACTTGTTATCCACGGTTTTATTGTCGAAGCCGGAATACACAACTGCCTTTTGGTATTCGTACGGTCCTTCGATATTGTCGCTTGTTGCAAACCAAATAACGGAATGAGCCGTACCCCAAACAGATGAGCTGGCATAATAGCAATATTTCCCCATAGCCTTATTGTAAATAACATCTGCTGCCCATACGTTTGTCTGCCAATCGCTTTCACTGTATGAGTTTAACTGCTGAAAAGCATCTGTCCAAGCAAGTGGCTCGCTTAAGGTTTGGCGCAATGTGCTTTCTTGCGATACAATAAGTCTGTTGCTGTCATTTACACCGCAAGCAACGTTTGACCAAGATATGAGATCATCACTTTTTGCAACAGTTAAATGAGAGCCGAAGACATAATATGTTCCGTCCTCATCCTGTACTACCGACGGGTCGTGAACGCCTACTCTGCCATAGCCTGCATCGCAGGAGCCCGAGCCTAAAATTTCATATTGCTTTGCTTCAATTTTTTCTGCGTCAACCACACCAAACACCCCCGAAACAAAACACACAAAAGAAATAAAAATGCAAACTATTTTGTTGATAATCAAGGTCATTGAAGATTTCCCCTTTTTATTGTATTTTTTGTTATTCTACCATATAACGCTGCAATAATCAATATAATAAATTCAAAAAGCCAAGACAAAAAAGTCTCGGCTTTAATTGTTTTGAAAATGCCCTAAAAAATTCGGAATTAAAGGGTCGCAAGACTTCGCAGTTGAAGTATCTGCTTCGGATTGCAGCAGAATGATTTGACCGCTTATCGGTACAGAAGCTTATTTTAAAACAATGTCGCAGACCCTAATTGCTGATTGCTAACCTTTAAAGTTGAGACATAGCCTTTTGAAGCTTGCATTTATATAAACGCACTTATGAAATAAGTGAACACTGCCCCACCTTTTCGTTTGTTGTCATATCAAATTTCGTTACGACATTACCACTCACACAGTAGAAATTGTTACCGATATATGTGCCTTTGATAAAGCCACTTGCGTTTAACGTGTCAAGTCCGTGCTCATAGTCTGCATAAAGCTCAAGCTTGCCGTTTTCAATCTTAATAAGATTACAGCTCGGCTGTGTCTTATCGGTATACTTGTTTATCTGATTTTGTGTGGGTACAACGGCAATATTTTTGTCTGCGATATAAAGGAAGGCTTTCGCATCCTCGCTCTCGTTTATTTCGCTGTACTGATTTTCAAAAATGATGTTATCAAGCTCTTTCGGCTCACTCATATCGGAAATATCAAACAAAGACACTTTAACATTATTGAAATTTGCATTTGTATTTGTGCCATCGTAGCCTACACCGAGAAGCAACGTATCGGAAATCGGATGCAGATATACCGAGTAGCCCGGAAGCTTGAGCTCGCCTGTAATTTTCGGCTCGGCAGGGTCGGACAAATCGAAGGCAAACAACGGGTCAACCTGCTCATAGGTTACAATATATCCCTTGTCTCCCATAAATCTTATGCTTTCGATATCCTCGCCGTCGGCTATACCCATAAGCTTACCTACAAGCTCCAGCTTTTCATCGAGAACAAACAAGGCGTTGCTGTCATCATTTTTAGAGTAATCGTAGTAGTTTGTGCCCACTCTTAAATATCCGTCCTTTTCGTCGAGCCAATATTGATTACCCACTATACCCGGCACCTCGCCCGAGGCTGTGTGTGTTATCACCGTACCGTTTAAGGAGAAGGAGTTTATCGTGGTATAGCTGTTCACATTAAACTTGTTTATATCCTTATCCGTATATTCACTCGAATTATAGTACTCAGTGGATATAACATACATATTTTCCGTACTGCAATATACGCCGTCGCTATCGCCCAAAATTGCAATTTTGCCTATTTCGCTGTCTGCATTTGTAATATCGTTAGCAGTAAGACACATATATGTCTGACTGTTTTTGTTTTGAATATAGATACAGTCGCAGCCGTAAAACGCACCGTTGATTTTCGGCATAAAATTCTCTTCAATTGTCTTTTCGTCATTTAACGGTACAATGTACTTGCTTACAGTATAAAGCACTCCGTCTATCATTCTGGAAGACACATAGTTACCACTTTGAACGGTAGTCTTTTTGAGCTTTACATCACTTTTATCGGAAATATCATAGACATAAACCACAACATCGCTGTTGCCGTAATAACCCCACGAATAGCTTGAATAGCCGTAAATTGCGGCACTTACTGCGTTCGCTTTTCTTGAGAGTACAACAAGATGATTATTGTATAAATACAACTGATCGATTGCTACAATATCACCGTTTTCGTCCATAATGTATTCGTTATAGACATATTGCATTGTCTCGGTATCGACAATTCTAAGCTTTGTATTACCGGTTGCATCATTACCGATAATGTACAAAAATCTGCCGTCATTTTTAACAATGTCGCCCTCGTCTACACCGAGCACTTGAACGTTAGTTGTACCAACAGCAGCGTCAATTGAATTGTCGAAAACAACGCTTGAGCTATTTTTATCAGTTGCCGCCGCAGTAACATCGCCCTTTAATCCCGAATAATTCTTATATTGGGCATAAACGTTTATGGTGCTGTCTTTATAAAGCTGCAAAAAGTTTGCTTTAAGCTCTTCGTCGCTGCCAAGCCTTTGCAAAACAGAACTGCCGCTTGTCTCTTCACTCGCCGCTTCAATGCTTTCGTTTGTTGTTTCCTCATTTGAAGAAGCTGTTACTGCCGTGGACAGCGTGTCTTCCTGTGCAATATCAGCAAGCTCAAAGCCGTTATCAAAAAAGAAGTTTACACCAAAAGCAGACACCACGATAACAGCAAGCACTGCCGCAACACTTGCAAATGTTTTGAAAAAGCTTATGTCTGTTTTCTTTTCCTGCTTCACATCCTGCAGCTTCAAAAGCATATTTTCCTTTGATAAGCTTTCGGGTGCTTTTTCCTTATCAAATTCTTCTTTTAAATAATCGAAAATTTCATCGTTACTCATCATTATGCACCTCTTTCATAAAGAAAGTTTTTCTCTCAATTTTTCGGTAGACCTTTTAATTTTGCTTCGCACCGTACTGTCGTTAAGAGAAAGTAATTCACCGATTTCCTTGCTGTTGTAGCCACAAGCAAAATAAAGCACAATAACCTCTCTGTCCGTTTCGTCCAAGCTGTCGAGTGCTGATATCAAGCTGATTTTCTCGTTAATATCCTCGCCTTGCACCGAAATATTCAGTGCAGGTGAAAACTCAATGTTGTTTCTGCTTTGAATTTTCTCTTTGAGAGCCTTGTTACAGCAATTATGTAGGATTTTAAAAAGCCAAGATTTGAAAGCACTGTTCTTTTTAAGCTGTGGCAGTTTTTGAAACGCAAGCAAGACAGCATCGCTCACACAATCCTCTGCCATTTCTTTAGACGACAAGGTGTAATAAGCAAAACGGTACATATCGTCCTTGTAAAATTCATATAATTGAGCAAAAGCTGTTTTATCTTCGTTTTTTGCCCTTTCGACCAGATTACTAATAATTTCTGAGCTCATATTTATCACATCCGTTCATCTTATTAGATAAGAAGAAAATACCATCTGTTGCATTTATTATATAAAAATTTTTCTTTTTTAACAAGCATTTTCTCTTTATCAACTGCACAAACTTATTAATGATAATATTTAAGAAAGGTGGAAACAAAATGGAAAAGAAAAAAGAACAAGGCAAAAAGGTGAAGAAAACGATAAAAAGTGTTCGTGCTTACACGGGAAAAAACATCATAAAATCTGATGTTAACGGCTCCTATACGGGTGTTTCAACCGAAGATAAGTACGAAAAGCCCGTGCAGGACGCAGACGACTTATAAAGCTGAAGGGTGTTGCAGTAAAAGCGAAGCTTTTACTGCAACGAGGGGCGCCGAATCGCCATACGATGACTTGTCATCGTATGATTTTCGCTAACGCGAAAATGCTCGTGCGACAAGTCGCACGAGCGCGATTCGGCGCCCCCCTGCACATCGGGCGGCTTTGCCGCACGATGTGCTTTTTTTGCAGCTACTATCTTAAATCTCTCTTTATCTTATGTGTTGAGGTCTTTTTAAACTCATCATTTCTTATCGTTACCTTTTTAATTCGCTTATATGAGGGCAAAGAGGCGTTAACGAGTCGTACAGCAAGCTTTATCTGTGAGGATATATCTTCTTTTGAAGCTGTGCTTTTCTTTAGCTTTTTGGCAATAGCATCTTCATTTGGGAAAATTTCAGCCTCCACAATATCTCCGTCGTCGCTGAAAACAACACACTCTTCAACGGCACTGTTTTTTAGAAGATAATATTCAATTTCTTCGGGATAAATATTCTTGCCGTTTTTGGTAACTATAACATTCTTTATTCTTCCGCTTATACGGTAATTCCCGTTTTTGTCTATATAGCCTAAGTCTCCCGTATGCAAAAAGCCATCCACCAAAACCGCACTTGTTGCAGCAGCGTTTTTGTAGTACCCGAGCATTACCATTGGACCTTTAATGCAAATTTCACCCACACCGTCTTCATCCTTATTAACTATCTTAACTTCAACAGTTCTTAAGGGCTTACCCACCGAGTTTGCCGTAGGCTCTTTCATATTATTGCATATAACAATAGGTGAACACTCCGTAAGTCCGTATCCTATAACAATCGGGATACCAAAGCACATAAAGTCCTCTGCAACCTCTTTTTGCAAAGGTGCAGCACCAACCATAATTGCACGAAGTCTGCCACCGAAAAAATTATGGATTTCTTCAAATATTTTCATTCTGCTTTCTTTGGGTATAAGCGGTGTTATTTTAGTTACAAGCTTTGCTTTAGCTCTTTTCCCCTCGCTTTGCATTTTGTCTGTTATTTTTTTATGCAGCTTTTCAAGCATCAAGGGAACCGTTACAAAAAGAGTTGGTCTCACTTCTTCAAAATCCTTATGCAAATAGCGAAGTCCTCTTGAAAAGCTTATTGCTCCGCCCGAGAAAAGAACCAACATATCAGCCATAGCCTCATAGGTGTGGTGAAGCGGCAAAACAGAAAGTGCCACATCGGTTTCTTCTAACTCAGTGTACTCATTGGTCAAAAGAATATCACTGATTAGATTTTTGTTTGAAAGCATAACGCCTTTCATCATTCCCGTTGTTCCGGAAGTAAAAAGTAAAACCGACATTGCGTTAACATCGATTTCCCTTTTTAATATATCGCTGTTACCCGTATTTATATAGTTTTTGCCGTCCTTTAGCATAGCTTCAAAAGTTGTTGCCTTTTCGTGGGACACGTCTTCCGTACAAATAACAAGAAGCTCTCTTCCTAACTTATCATAAGAATCTAATATCACTTCTGCTCCCTTTTTATCCGTAACCACGGCTTCAATATCAGCATCAATGCAGATGTTTTTAAGCTGTTCAAAGGGCATTTCCTTGTCAATCGGTACGCAAACGCCGACATTGCCTGCTATGGCAAAGTACGCCACGCACCACTCATAGCAATT
>CAZNQI010000075.1:0-7264 GCA_964575375.1 uncultured Faecalibacterium sp. | reverse complement strand
CTAAGCACAGACCAAAAAGCAAAACAAAAGCAGATGTGTTTCAGCTTAATTTTTTACTGAAATACATCTGTTTTATTTATTATATAGAATTTTTTTGCTATATGAAAATAATTTTTGCTTTTTTAGACGCTTTTTCGCCCTCTCGGAGTATAAACATACGCCTTCGGGGCGAAGAAAACGCCTTCTGCATCTTAGTGGGCAGTCCCCTGTCTTTATTTATGCTCATTAAAACGCGACGACAATTCTGCATTATTTCATCGTTTCACTATTATTAAGCACAAGCGTACTGTACAAAAACAGCACATCCTTGTTTTCAAAGTCAACAAATTTAAAAAGCACTGTAGAGGAGATATAGCGAATGTCTATCAACGTTACCTTGCTGTAGCCCTCAGCCAAAAGCGGTACAATACTACTGCCAAACGAATCTCTGAAAACGATAAGCTCCTTTTTTGTTGTTGCTTTCTCATTCTTAATTGTTATAAGCGACAGCGACCCCGAAAGGAACATTTCATACGGGTCTTTGCCGCCGGCCTTTTCCATATCGTAAACGCTCGTTTCTCTGTCGTTTTGCACGTCATATACCTCAAAGGATGAAATCGTGTCGTTAGTGAGATAGCATATTGTGTCCGCATTCATCGGCATAGCCGATTGACCGTAGTACACTCCGTAAAAATCGTTTTCCAAAACATTCACCTTGTACTCCAAGGACAGCTCTGTGCCCATAGCACTTGCAAGGGTATTTGCCACATCGATTATTTCTTCCTGTCTCCAATGGGTGTCTGTGGCGTAGTAGTCGTCAAGAGACAATAACGGCGCAATATCGATGTATTTCGCAAAGGTATTACTGTTTCTTACTGTTTCATAAAACACATCGTAATCAAAACTTAAATGCCCCGTTTCTTCGGCAAGGAAAGCATTTTTATCGGGTATAACAGAAAGATAGACCTCGCACTCGTTGTCCTTTAGATAATTCTCATAAATATACGCAAACTTTTTCGAGGCATATTCTATCGACTTTTCATCCAATGGGTATTCAATCTTGCTTGCAACACCGTTTTCGATATAAATACCGTTATTGTCCTTTTTGCCGAAAAGATACGATGCTGTTTTTGCCTTAAGCGAGCGAAAGCTGTCCCTAAACGGAAATTGGTCAAGAGTATAGGACTCAAATTCGCTCATAAAATCACCCGAAAGAATTGACGAAATTGAAAGCTCCGGAAATTCTTTAAGCTCTCGTCTTTCACTGTCGCTATATTCCTGCCTCGGCAGAAAGATACAAAGCGTAAAAAAGCCAAACAGGCAAATAAGAAAGAGAGCCGTATTTACAATATTTTTAATTCTATCGCTCACAATAACCCCTCCTTAAAACCTGAAATACAAAAACGGATTAAACGAGCCGTCAACAAGATATGCCGTTACAAGAAAGAGAATTGCTAAGCTAAAAATAATTTCAGCTATATTAATTACATTTTTGCCGACTCTCTTGCTTTTAAGAAACGATACGGCTTTTTTCACAATGGGCGTTGCACCTAAAACGGCAACAATAAACGTAACAGCATAGCTTTTAAGATAATACACAGCCTCTTTTGACACAACGGGTAAATCACCTGCACCAAACAAAGATATAATATCATTCCAAGCCTCGGAAAGACTTGCAGAGTTAAAGATGATAAAGCTTATCATTACAAAAAACAAAACATAAATGTGCGAGAGTATTCTCGCCTTTTTGAGATACTTCGCAAGGAAGAACTTTTCTATCATAAGGAATACGGCAAAATAAAGCCCCCATATAACAAAGCTCCACGCACTGCCGTGCCAAAAACCCGTAAAGCCCCAAACTACAAGAATGTTAAAGACCCATCTGCCCTTTGAAACCTTATTGCCACCAAGTGGAATATATACATAATCTCTAAACCAAGTGCCGAGTGTTATGTGCCATCTGCGCCAAAACTCTGCTATACTTCTTGAAATATACGGATAGTTGAAGTTTTCGGGGAAATCGAAGCCCAGCATTTTACCCATACCGATTGCCATATCGCTGTATCCCGAAAAATCGAAGTAAATGTGTAGTGAAAATGCAACGGCGTACATCCAAAAGTACAAAACAGACTTATCCTGCGACTGCCTGAAAACATCACAAAGCTCACCGAGAGCGTTAGCGATAAGTATTTTCTTACCAAGACCTATCACCAAACGGCGAACACCGAGTGAAAAGCCGGCAATGGTATGTGTTCTTGTTTTTAATTGCTTTTCAACGTCTGTGTAGCGCACAATAGGTCCCGCTATGAGCTGTGGAAACATTGTAACATAGCAAGCGAGGCTTACTATATTTCTTTGTGCCGGTACCGCACCTGTGTACACGTCTATGATATAGCTTGCAATTTGGAAGGTGTAAAAGCTGATACCGATAGGCAGTGTCAAACGAAGAAGCGGTATAGACAGACCCGTAACGGCATTGAAGTTTTCTATAAAGAAATCAGCATACTTAAAATATCCGAGAAACGAAAAGGCAATCAGTACGCCCGTCCACATCGCAATTTTCGCTTTTTTAGTACCCTTGTACTTCTCTGTCAAAATACCCGAAACGTAGCCCACAAGAATCGAAACTGCCATCAGCACTACATAAACAGGTTCGCCCCAGGAGTAAAAAACCAGACTTGCCAAAAGCAAGACAGCATTTTTTACACCCCGGGGCACAATAAAATACAGTATCAGCACACAGGGCAGAAAGTAATAAATGAACGGTATACTTGAAAATAACATAAATTCTCTCCTGTGTAGTACTTATTTATTTTTTAAGCGACAGCTTCATCTACCTCAATTGTTGTGATATCGTAAGCTGTGGTAAGCTTTGTTTTGAAGTTTTCAACAATATCTCCGGCACCAAAAGCTACAACAACATAGTCAGCCAAAGATGCGATAAGAACTGTTTCAGGGAAACCGCAAAGCCATTGATTGTTTTTGATGCCGTCCTTCATAGCTGCAACAAAAGCATCCTTGTTGTTTGCATCTGTAAGATGATAAGTTGCACCTGTAAAAGTATTTGCGTTCATAGCGTGCATAAGAGAAGCGGCGCCGTCTACCATAGCTGCTGCATCGTCTGAGCAAACGAGCTGTGCTGCAAGAGACTCTGTATCGGCAATATCGAATTTACCGGGTGCGTTATCAACGATGTTGTTCATATCGCCACCCATTGCGAAGAACTTTTCGTCCTCAGCGTAGCTTGTCCAAACTGTGTTTAAGATGTCAACAGGTGCTTCAACGCCCTCAAGCTTTGGTGCGTCTGCAGTGCCGCCACAAGCAGCAAGACAAACAAGAACAACTGCAGCGAGTGCGATTGCAATAAATTTTTTCATAATTTTTTACTCCTTAATAATATTATTAAATACCGTTTGTTTTATTATACTTTAACACTTTGTATAATTCAAGCAGTTCTATGTAAACAATACAAAAAAGAATTATTTGTTTCTTTTTTGTTTAGCTGAACACACTCACAATACGGTATTCCGTATAAAATCAAAAGAAACGGTATACCTTAATCTTTCAAGTCTTTATCTTCCTTTGTATTCCTGTTTTAGAATTGCCGCCATTTCCTCGGGCGATTCCTTGCAACCGTCTGCAAGCCACATTTTAATTATTGCATTAAGTCCGTTACGGAAAAACTCAATATGATACTTTATGTAATTGTTGCCGAAATCACTCTCGGCTCGTTTTGTATCGTACACCCACACCTGATGCTTTTCGTCGTAGCCGAGCTTAAAGTAAGTTTTGTAAAAGAGCTGGTTTTCCTTTATATGTGTAAACATCTTAACATCACCACCCGGTGTATCCGCTGTCGTTCCCTCACCGAAAAGAGACTGAAAGTCGTTTTCCAGCTTATCACGAAGTTTGTCGGCAAGGTCGTAAATATCCATAAAATTAGCATAAAAGGTGCTTCTGTTAATCCCTGTCATTTTGCAAATATCCGATACTGTAATTTCTTTGAGTTCGCGCGTCTGCAAAAGCTCCATAAATGCTTTTTCGATTTTTAAAACAGACTCTCTTCGTCTTTTGTTGTTCTTTGTGTTCATAAAATGTCCTTTCATTATTCCAACACTTGTTGCGAAATTGATGATTGATTTTCGCTCTTTAGCTGTATTATACTATAAACGCAATAAACAAACAAGTGTTGCGATAATATTATTTTGGAGGTAAAGTTTTATGAAAAAAAGCAGCTTTGTTGCAATGATATTAGGAACAGTAAGTGGTGTGTTGTTCTCACTCGGTATGTGTATGGCACTTTTGCCACAATGGAATTCATTTAAAGAGGGAATTATTTTCGGTATAATCGGCTTGGTATTAGGTCTTATCACCGTACTTGTATGGCGCAAGGCGGAAAAGAAAACGCCTATTAAATTAAACGCTAAAACTGTTTTAATTGCAATTTTTGGTGTGCTCGGTGCATTAGTTCTCGGCGTTGGAATGTGTTTTTGCCTTGTGTGGGAAAGCTTCGTACTCGGCACAGTTATCGGTCTTGTCGGAATAGTAATGCTTCTTTCGCTTATTCCGATAGTTAAGGGCATAAAATGAAAGGAGTGATGATTTATGGCTAAATCAAAAATAGTTAAAGCAAATGAAAAAATTGCTGAATCGGTAACAGGTGCTTACAAAAAAATTGAGGATGCTGTTGTAGGCACATACAAAAAGGTTGAGGATGCTGCTGTCGGCACCTACACAAAGATTGAAGATAAGTTTGTTGAGACATATCTCACACACGACGGTGAAACTGTTGAGGAAGCAAAAAAGCGACTTAAAAATCAAAATGACGAATAACATAAAACGGACTGATTGAGCAGCAAGAAGGCACATATCAGTCCGTTTGTTGTCAGGTGCTGCAAGGGGCGCCGTTTTGCCACTTGTTTATTTAGTCTTTTCAGCCTGTTCGCAGATAAAATATTTTTACCCCAAAAAGTGTTATTTTTGCCTTTTGGTAAAATCTTATTACATCGACTTTTTCAAAAATATATGCGATAATCTATACACATCAGCAAAGAGAAGGGAATGATTATCGCAAAGCAATTATCAGATTAAGTGAGCATCAATCTGTTTCACTGTATCCATCAAAAAATAATACGTTGTAAAAAAGGAGATTAACCTATGAGTAAGAAAAGAGCACATGAAATCACCCTTGCAATTTGGAAAAACGTTTTTACAGAAGTATATGAAGGCAGACTCGTTTACGTTAAGACAACAGCTATAACCGACCAGAACAACAAACCGGCTTGGGTAAACGGAATAATTACCTATGTCAACAGAGAAAACGCATGGTTTTTAGTTGAATACGGTCAAAGCAGAATAAAGAAAGCTTACGTGTTTAGGGATATTGGTCGCAACATTATGCTTAAAGGCTACAGAATCAGCTATATTGATACACAAGATTCTGTAGCAAGCTAAAAAATGAAAAAACGCTTTGGTCGCTTGTGCTTCACGTCTGTTCAAAGCATCAAGCAGACAAAACAGGTCGCAACGGTCCGTTCACACCGACCATTTATAAAAAATTAATATTCGATTTATAATATAATTCAAAAAGCCGATTGAAACTTGATATTTCAACCGGCTTTTTCTTTTCGTTTTAATCATTCGCCTTAAACATATCGGCAACATCACTAATTGTTACAAACGCCTTAGGGTCAATACGCTGAATTATTGCCCTCATTCTCGCAATTTGGAAACGGTTAACAACAAAATAAATGATAGTCTTATCGGCATTTGAATAGCCACCCATTGCAGCAATTCTTGTTGTACCACACTCGAAAGCCTGCATAAGCTCCTCGCTTATTTCATCCGGCTTGCTTGTTATTATCATAACCTCTTTTGAACGGTCGAAGCCCTCAACAACAAAGTCCACCGTTTTAAGCCCCGCGGCGTAGGTTACAATAGAATAAAGAGGAAGTATCCAGCTTTTCATTATAAAACCACACACTATATAAAGCAAAACATTGTAAATCATAACAAAGGTACCAACGGTTATGTTCAGCTTCTTTGCAAATATAACAGCCATAACCTCAACACCGTCTATCGCTCCCCCGTATCGTATGGTCAGACCGCTTCCGACACCCGAAATAACTCCACCGAACAACGCACACAAGAGCAAATCTTCACCTGCCAGAGGCGACGCCATACTAACATCGATCGGTAAAACATCCGTTATAAGCCACGAGCAAAGAGAGTACACCCCAACGGTAAAAATCGAGTATACGGTAAACGATACACCCTGTTTTTTTAGACCGAACAAGAAAAGAGGTATATTTAAAATGAGCAAAAACAACGAAAGTGTCATATACTCGGGAGTTATTTGCGACAAGAGTATAGATGTGCCCGAAATACCGCTGTCGTACAATTTAACCGGTGCCAAAAAGATGTTGACACCAATAGCATTAATAGTTCCTGCAACCAAAAGTGCCAAAAAATTCTGCCAGCGAAGAGTTTTAAGTTCATTTGTAAAATTTTTAAAGAATTTCATTACATCACCTTTCTTCCAATATTATATCGCTCTATTATATAATACCACAAAATTGTGCAAACTGCAAGTTTGTTGTATGTTCATATTACTGCCGCCTTTCTTTTTGGTAACAGCAATTATATCCGAAAAGCTTTAGAGGTGCGGAGAATTATTTGCTATAAAAATACGGACCGCACATACCTTCGTGTGTTTTCGTATAAGTCCACGAAAAATCACTTGCAGTAATTGTAACATCAACAAATTGTTCTAATAGCTGCGCTGTAAGATTTTCGGCATTTTCCAAGCGATATGCAATATCATCAACATTACTGACAATTACACATACACTTTTATTTTCTTGATTAAACAAGGTTTTAGCGTTATCTTCTGTTTCGCAATTCAAAAGCTTAAAGCTAAAAATATGCCAAAGGTAAGGAGTATACATTGTAATATTCTTTTGTTTTATCAGCATCAACAGCTATCTTCCAGCCACCATATTGTACCGTATTCATAAACTCACCATCCTCTATACTATTGTAGCATAAAACAATGAGCTAATCAATCGCATCGTGCTTCCGGTCGTTTTAATCCACCTTGACGGAGATTTTAGTGATATTCCGACTTCATCAAAGCGAACTATTCACTATTACTTCTTACTTCCCAAAAATCCGAGCGTTTAAGAGGAAAGTGAAGATATTCAATTTTTTCGTTTGCCATAAAATTAAATTTCCTTTCTTTAGATTTTAGATTTCGATTTTTGAGATTTTATTTTTTACTAAAGCA
>CAZNQI010000074.1:0-7438 GCA_964575375.1 uncultured Faecalibacterium sp. | reverse complement strand
TCTATCTCTCATTTATTTTTTGATTTTCCAGTCTCACATCATTGACAAATGCACATTTGGACCAAATGTTAAAAAATTGTAATATATATACGGTTTATGTCGATATAAGAAAATAAAATGAATATTGTTCTCTCATTCTTGACTAAGGTTCAAAATAATGATATTATTAAAACAACACTTTATTTAAAGGGGTATCCTATGAACATAGAAAAGCTTAAAATGAGTGAGCCTTTTTTTGATGAATGGTATATTGACAGTAAGCTTACGGAAGGTCGCGGCTCACAGTTTTACAAAGTGTATAAAAACGATGCAGGAATTTTGCAGTATTTAGGTTTAAAGGTTCTGAAGTTTCCTCAAAGCGACAAAGATTTAAGCAATATAATTGATTCGGGAAAATATAGGAATATTGACGAATATCTCGACCTAATGCAATCAAAGGTTACAAATACAATGAATACAATGCTTCGATTCAGAGACTGCAAAAACATTATTCGTTTTGACAACTTCACAATAGTCCGTGAGCAATCGTGCTTTTATGTATTCGTTCTTATGGAGCTTCTGACTCCTCTTTCCGATTATATTAAAGCCGATAAAACAGAGTATTCGCAAATTGTTAAAATGGGGCAAGATATTTGCGTAGCTTTGGAGAAATTCAGAGACGAAGGAATTATCCACCTTGAAATCAGCCCCGAAAACATATACGTTGACGATGTAGGTAACTATAAGCTTGGTGATTTCAGTGTCGTAAACGATGAAAACGAAACAAATGTATACAGTGCGCCGGAGCTAATACAGCCCGATGCTAATATTGCTTCTTGCGATATTTACTCTATAGGCATTGTGCTTTATAAACTGCTTAACAACAACAGAACACCTTTTTTGCCTGAATATCCTGCTCCCGTTTCGCTTGCAGACAGAGAGGAAGCGTTAAAAAAATGTCTGCGTGGAGAGCTTTTCCCAAAGCCTGCCAACGCAGACTACGAACTTTCAAAAATTATTTTCAAAGCAACCGCCTTTGATCCTGTTGACAGATATCCTACCCCTGCTCTTATGGCAGCAGAGCTTCAAAGATATCAAACTACAATTGTTTCGACGCCGTTTTCGCCAATAGAAGCTACAGGTATCGCTCTTACTACTGCACCACGATTCGATATCAACTCCGAAACCGATGTTCATCTTAATAATTACGAGATTTCAAACGACGAATTAAATACCGAACAGCAAGAATTCGCAAAAGCCTTTGATGATGAGGAAGATATTGATATTGAAAAGGAAAGAAGCTCAAAAGCCGTTTACTTTGCAGTTCTTGCCTTTACAATCGTTCTGTGTCTGGTTGTTGCTTTGATAATCGGTGCAAAAGAAACTAAGGAAGACAGTACAACAGAAAACACTACCACAACAGCTGAAAGCACAACAGCGCAAGCAATCGCTACAACGGCTTATTCAACTACAAGACGTGTTATTTACACAACAACTACCTCCCCCTCAACTGAAAGCACTACGCAGCACTCCAGAAGGGAAACAACCGAACCTTCCACTATCTACACAACCAAGCCTACCAGCGAAAGTACAACTGAAAGCACTACCGAAAGTACAACTGAAAGTACCACTGAGTCTACAACGGAAAGTACGGTTCCGGATACAACTGAAAGCACTACCAATAGTTTAACCGATAACACCGACAGCTCAACCCAAGAAAATGAAGCCACTACTCAAGTGCCCGTTTCGGATACTACAAGTGAAACTTCGACACAAGCATTAGAAATAACAACGAGCGAAAATACAACTGCAAGCACGACTACAGCAGCCACAGAAAATACAACTGTTTTGGCTCAGCAAGACAGTTCAGACTCAGCAAACTAAACAGAAAAAGTATAGCTTCCGATTTTGAAAGCTATACTTTTTTTATTTTGTTATGATTATTCCACAGCAGTCTCAAAGCAAACCCAACCACCGTCTGTATGTCTTGCCTTAACTGTAAAGCCGTACTTTTTAAAAGCCTCGATAACATCATTTTCTCTTGTATCAATAATACCCGATGTTATAAACACACCACCGTCTTTAAGATATTTTGCAACATCCTTGCAGAAGATTATTATAACATCTGCAACAATATTTGCCACAACGATATCAAACTTACCCTCAACCTTATCTGTGAGGTTGCCTTGTAAAATGGTATATTTAGGCTCTGTAAGATTGTTCACCTCGCCGTTTTCCTTTGCGGTTTTTACTGCAAGTGCGTCAATATCAACACCTACTGCCCTTTCAGCACCGAGCAAAAGAGCTGCGATAGAAAGAATACCACTGCCACAACCGATGTCCAAAACAGTTACTCCCGGTGCGATATGCTTTTCAAGTGTTTCAAGGCAAAGGCGAGTAGTCTCGTGAGTGCCCGTACCAAAAGCAAGTCCCGGTTCTATGTTAAGCACTGCTCTGCCGTCAGGCTCAAACTCATTTTCCCATGTCGGTCTGATAAGAAGCTTTTCACCAACCGGAATAGGATGGAAATACTGCTTCCAATTGTTTTCCCAGTCCTCGTTTTTACATTCGTTTAAAATTATCTCGTTTTCAATGCCCTCAGCTGTGTAACGCTCACTTAAAAACGCCACAGCCTCTGCAGGGTTTTCTTCGGGTGAAATATAAATATGCACTATTGCCTTACTACGGTCCTTTTTGAGAAGCTCTTCATCAATAAGATCAATATGTGCAATCTCCCACGCTTCCTGTTCAAGTGTTCTGTAGTCCTCGATATAAATACCATACGGTACAACCATTGAAGCTATATCACCTGCTTTGTCAACATCATCTGCATTAACGCTGATTTTTACCTCTGTCCAATCACTCATTGTTTTATCTCCTTACAAAGTATTACTACATCTATAGCACCGATTTTAACTTTTTCGCTTGCTTTTTCAGTACCTAAAACAGTTTTTGCTCCTTGCCATTCCAAAGGCAAGTAATAATCTATTTCGTGCTCGTTTCTGTTAGCGATAAGCATTATTTCGCTTCCCTTGCTTTTTCTGACGAATGCAAGGCAACCGAGCATTTCCGATACGGTATGGTACTCGCCGTCCACAAAGCAAGAATTTTCTTTCCTTATCTTACCGAGCTTTTTATAAAACTCTAAAAGCTCCCGGTTTTCTTTTCCCCAAGGGTAACAAAATCTGTTAAACGGATCCTTATACCCTTGCATTCCTGCCTCGTCGCCATAGTAAAGACACGGGACACCCGGCAAGCAAAACTGAATGGCTGCTGCAATTTTCATAAGCTTAATACCTCTTTGGTATTGACCTTCACTCAAAAAATGTGTGCTTTGCCATTGTCTGTCCCTGTATTCACAGCTCTCACCGGCAAGTGCAGTTATTGCTCGCATTGTGTCGTGCGTGCCAATATGATTCATAAGCACATCTACAACGCATTTCGGATAGTTTTCAAGTATAGTCATTATCTTATCCGAAAAGCCCTCAACAACACCCGTTCTGACATAGCTGATAATAGCATCTGCAAAGGGGTAGTTCATAACACTGTCAAGCTCCTGCCCTGCAAAGTAATGTCTTCTGTGTCCGTAGCTGAATTTATTTGAAGCATCCTCCCAAACTTCGCCGAGAATTAAAGCATCCTTGTTTTCTCTTTTAACAGCCAAACGGAATTTATCCAAAAATATATCCGGTAATTCGTCGGCTACATCCAAACGCCAGCCTCTTACTCCCGAGCGAAGCCATCTTCCTGCAATTCCGTTTTCACCTGTAATATAATCTAAAAATTCAGGTGATTCTTCAATAACCTCCGGCAAAATGCTTATGCCCCACCACGAATGGTATTTATTCGGATAATCGAAAAATTTATACCATTTATAATAAGCTGATTCTTTAGACTGATATGCTCCGAGCGTTTCATATCTACCATATTTATTGAAATATATACTGTCGTCGCCCGTATGCGAAAATACACCGTCAAGAATTATAGATATGCCCCTTTCCTTTGCTTTTTCGCAAAGCGATTTAAGATCCTTCTCCGTACCGAGAAGTGGGTCTATTTTCTCATAGTTGGCAGTGTCATATCTGTGGTTACTGTGTGCTTCAAAAATAGGGTTAAGGTAGATACAGGTAACGCCTAAGCTTTCAATATAATCCAACTTTTCTTCAATGCCCTTTAGATCTCCGCAAAAATAATCATTATTAAGCACCTTGCCTTGACTTGTAGGTCTCCATAACGGCTCTTCAAAGATATTGTTGTGCATTACTCTGTCGGAGGGCACGTTTTCCTTTTTTTCGCCCGAGCAATAGAATCTGTCGGGGAAAATTTGATAAAACATACCGCCTTTTATCCAATCCGGTGTTTTAAAATCACTTTTGTAAACAGACAGTTGCCAATCAAGGTTTCCTCTTGTCAAGCTTCCACAGCACGAGCCTGTGTGCCTTATAAACATTCTGCCCCATGGAGTGTTGTATTCAAAATGATAAAAATAAATATCAGGTTCCTCGGCTGTATATCCAAGAGCCCACCATTCCTCGTTTTCACCTTGCATAGAAAGCCAACTCATAGGTATGTATTTTGTATCGCCGTTATCCTTACTGATAACAAAATCAACACCACTGCATTGCAAATTTCTCGGCAAAACAAGCTTGAAAACTATATTCTCACCCTGCTTTACTGCGCCGAATCTGCTTTTATGCAAAATGCTGCGAGAATTAAACGGAATATGATCCATATTTCACCTCATCGTGTAATTTTTTAACTTTGTTCTTAACAGTTAATTCAATGCATATTATTTACTAAACTAAAATAAGATTGGTGGATTATTTATGTTCGTTGTTTCAGTTAAATCTTCAAAGCTCAAAAGCTACCTTGTAATATTTCTCGTTGCACTTTTCACCGTTTTGGGCGGAGTAATATCTGTTAATCAAAATATCAGTACCCCTGTTGCAAATATCGGCGGTATAGTTATGAAGGGTGAAACAAACGAAGAAAGACTCTCCTTCTTTTCACAATTCGGTTGGCAAGTCAATACAGAGCCTTGTGAAATAAAAGAGGTAGTCATCCCCACAGAATTTGATGATACATACACAAAATATAACGAGCTTCAAAAAGCTCAGGATTTAGATCTTCAAAAATATATGGGTAAAAGAGTTAAAATGTATAGCTATGAAATTCAAAACTACCCCGAATATGAAAATTCAAACGGTACTATTCGAGGCAATATTTTGGTATATGATGGTATCGTAATCGCAGGCGATATATCTAACATAGAGCTGGGTGGCTTTATGCGAGGCTTTGACGGAACTACCGAAATACAATAACATTTAAGATAAGATATAATCCTTGATGCTGTCGAGCAAAGAAATATCGGCAATTACATTCATATAAAGTCCGTTTTCTTTATATTCTTCCTGCAAAACTACACCCTCATTTCTGATTCTTGCGGCAACTGCACCCATACTAAAGGGGATTAAGAGCTGTGCCTTACGTCTCGTAGGAGGAAGCTCGTTTTGAATAGCAAGAAGCAATTCATCGAAGCCCTTTTCTTTAAGAGCTGATATCATAACGGTCTTGCCAAAGGTCGGCATAGAATAAATATCACCAACTAAATCGCATTTATTCATAACGGAAATTATGGGTTTACCCTCGCATCCGAGCTCGCTTAAAAGTCGTTTTGTAACTTCAAGGTGCTCTGCAGAATGTTCATCGGAAGCATCGCAGACATTGAGAATTACAGTAGCATCAACAGCCTCTTCCAAGGTTGATTTGAACGCTTCTACAAGCTTATGAGGTAAACGCCTGATAAGACCGACAGTATCAATCAGCATTACCTGTCTGCCGTCGGGCAAAATAAGTGCTCTCGAAGTCGGGTCAAGTGTTGCAAAAAGCTTATTTTCTGCTAATACCCCTGCATCTGTAAGCGCATTCATAAGCGTGGATTTACCTGCATTGGTGTAACCGACTATCGCAACGGTTTGTACGCCGTCCTTTTCTCTGCGTTTTCTTATTTGTCCTCTGCGTTTCTCGAGTGTTTTTAATTCTTCTTCTAATTTTTGAATTCTTCGCCTGATATGTCGTTTATCGCTTTCAAGCTTTGTTTCACCGGGACCTCTTGTACCAATACCACCGCCAAGACGTGAAAGTGCTGTTCCTTGACCTGCAAGACGTGGCAAAGAGTACTTCAGCTGTGCAAGCTCAACCTGCAGCTTACCCTCGCTCGTTCTGGCTCTTGAGGCGAAAATATCTAAAATAAGCATAGTCCTGTCTATAACACGAACAGATGTAACCTTTTCGAGATTTCTTTGCTGAGAAGGTGATAGCTCGCTGTCAAAAATCAATAAATCTACTTCTTGCACTTTGCAAAACGCAACTATTTCAGCGAGTTTTCCCACACCTACAAAGGTCGCTTTTTCTATTGCTTGCTTTTTTTGAATAACCTTTCCAACAACCTCGGCACCTGCCGTGTGAGCAAGCTCTTCGAGCTCGTCTATGGAAACCTCAGCATCAAACTCCCCTGTGTCAACACTGACAAGCAATGCCTTTTCCTGTTTTATTTCGTTTTCATACATTGGCATATTACCACCTGAAATTTTAATTATTACAGTACGATAAGCTTCTTTTCGCAAACCGTGAGATTTTCACAGCCGTCTGCTGTTACCAAAGCCATATCCTCAATTCTTACACCAAATTCGCCCGGAAGATAAATACCCGGCTCAACAGTTACAATATGACCCTCTTTTAAAACGGTATCGCTCGACGGATTCAGGGTTGGGAATTCGTGAATTTCAACACCTACACCGTGTCCGAGTCCGTGTCCGAAGTACTTGCCGTAGCCTTTATTTTCAATAATGCTTCTTGCAGCAAAGTCTACATCCTTGCACACTGCACCTGCTTTCACAGCCTTAATACCCTCAAGCTGAGCCTTTAAAACAGTTTCATATACTTCTGCTTGCTTTGAGGAAACCTCACCTACAGCAACAGTTCTTGTCATATCCGAATGGTAAAAATCAACGGTTGCACCGTAGTCCATTGTTATGAAATCGCCGCTTTCAATCTTTTTGTCGCCGGGTACACCGTGAGGAAGCGAGCTGTTTTTTCCGCTAACGGCTATAGTTTCAAACGAAAGAGAGTCTGCACCGTTTTTGAGCATAAAATATTCAAGCTCGAGTGCAATTTCCTTTTCGGTTTTACCGACACTTATGAAAGAAAGTATATGAGTAAAAGCCTTTTCAGCGATACGCTGTGCTTTAATAATGGTGTCCGTCTGCTCTCTTGTTTTAACAGCTCTGATTTCGTTAACAATACAATCGAGAGTTTCGTCTGCAGTAACACTTGCAAAATCAAAAAGCTTTGAAATTTGATTAAATCTTGAAACGGTAACTCTGTCTCCTTCAAGCATAATTTCTGTTGCACCCAAAGATTTTATAACCTCAAGGAGTTCATTTGACATTTTGGTAAT
>CAZNQI010000073.1:0-7455 GCA_964575375.1 uncultured Faecalibacterium sp. | reverse complement strand
GGGCATTGTAAAAAGAGATGTCATAAGAATCATCACAAAGGGCAGTATCATTGAAAACAGTATGCTCGATGAATCGAAAAATAACTATCTTACCGTTGTTTACTATGACGAAAACGGTGCAGGCGTTTGCTTTGCAGATGTTTCAACGGGTACTGTTAACCTTACGTTTTTTGAAAACGAAAAGAATATCGAAAACAAAATTATCAATGAGCTTGGTGTGTTTATGCCCAGCGAAATCGTTTTAAATCCATATTGCGTTACAAGTAAAAGCATAACATCGTTTGTTTCAAACAGAATTGAGGCGCTTTGTGAATTGCCCGATAATAGCTATTTCGATTTCGATGAGGCTTTTCAAATTTGCACGGAACACTTTACAAGTGAAAAAATCGCATCGCTCGGTCTTGATAAAGAGAGAAATGCAATTATTGCTGTTGGTGTTGCTCTTAAATATCTTAAAAATACGCAAAGGAACGATTTGAGAAATATAAGAGAAATCAACTACTATTCAAATTCACAGTATATGAGATTGGATTTCAGTACAAAGAGAAATCTTGAAATAGTTGAGACTATGCGTACGGCAGATAAAAAAGGCTCCTTGCTTTGGGTGCTTGACAAAACAAAGACATCTATGGGTAAACGTCTTTTGCGTTCATACCTTGAAAGACCTCTTGTAAATCTTGCGCAAATTACCAAAAGACACGCAGCAGTTGGCGAATTGTTTAACGACAGTATAAGGCTCGGAGATTTAATTGAGGCACTCAAATACATAAGTGATATTGAAAGAATTATGACACGAGTAATTTTTTCAACGGCAAACGCTAAAGATTTGAACTCGTTAAAGGTTACGATTGAACATCTGCCTGCTGTCAAGCATTTGCTTAAGGACTGTAGCTCCTCACTTTTAAAGCTTCAATTTGAATCTCTTGACGTTTTGTCTGATATCGGTGAGCTTATTGATGCTTCCATTGACGAAGAAGCCCCCTTTAGTATACGAGAGGGTGGTATCATCAAAAAAGGCTTCAACGAAGAGCTTGATATGCTTCGTGATATCCAAAACAACGGTAAGGATATTATGGCTGAAATGGAGCAAAGAGAGAAGGAGCGTACAGGTATACCTAAGCTGAAAATAGCTTATAATAAGGTTTTCGGTTATTATATAGAAATTACAAACTCCTACAAGGATTTAGTTCCTGCCGAATACGTAAGAAAGCAAACACTTGTTAATTGCGAAAGATATATTACTCCCGAGCTTAAGGAGCTTGAAAACAAGGTGCTCGGCGCACAAGAGAGAATTGAAAAACTCGAATACGAAATTTTCTGCCAAATTAGAAATGCTGTGGCAAAGGAGTACAACAGAATTATGCTTTCGGCATCTGCTGTGGCTGTGGTTGACGTTATGTGTTCACTTGCTTGTGTTGCCATAAACAACAATTATGTGTGTCCTGCTATGCTGGACGGTACAGCAATAAAAATCAAGGACGGCAGACATCCTGTTGTTGAGCTGATGCTTAAAGACAGCCCGTTTGTTCCGAATGATACCTATATGGATTGCGGCGAGGACAGATGCTCTATTATCACGGGCCCTAATATGGCAGGTAAATCTACTTATATGAGACAGGTTGCAATAATCTGCCTTATGGCGCAAATCGGATCTTTCGTACCCGCAAGAAGTGCAGAGCTTTCGGTTGTGGACAGTATATTCACAAGAGTTGGTGCATCGGATGACCTTGCAACGGGGCAATCAACATTTATGGTAGAAATGAACGAGGTTTCCTCTATTCTTAAAAACGCAGGAAAGCACAGCTTGATTATCCTTGATGAGGTCGGCAGAGGTACCTCAACATTTGACGGTATGAGCATTGCAAGGGCGGTACTTGAATATATTTGCGATAAGAATAAAATCGGAGCTAAAACACTCTTTTCAACGCATTACCACGAGCTCACAGAGCTTGAAAAGCAAATAGACGGAATTAAAAACTACAACATATCTGTTAAGAAGAAGGGCGATACAATTATCTTTCTTCGCAGAATTGTTCGTGGAGCCGCCGACGGCAGCTACGGTATTGAGGTTGCGAAGCTTGCCGGAATTCCGACAAGTGTTGTTAAAAGAGCGAGAGTGATACTCAAAGAATTGGAAGAAAACGCTCCGGATCAGCACGCGCTTATGTCGAGCATTGATTTACCCGAACAGGAAGAAAGCGAATCTCTGCAAATTTCAATGAAATCAACTCTCGATGACGAAATAATCGAATCAATAAGAAATATAGATATAAACACATTAACGCCTTTAGAGGCACTTACAACTCTTCACGAGCTTATAAACAAAGCAAGAAGAGCAAATATATAATTTAACGAAAGGAGTGGCTTGCTGTGGCTAAAATTAATGTTTTACCAAAGCATATTGCAGAGCTTATTGCGGCAGGAGAGGTTGTTGAAAGACCTGCAAGCGTTGTCAAGGAACTCTTGGAAAATTCAATAGATGCAGGAGCTACTTCAATAACTCTTGAAATAAAAAACGGCGGAATTTCGTATATCAGAATCACCGATAACGGCTGTGGAATTGAACATGATGATGTTCCCAAGGCGTTTATAAGCCATGCCACAAGCAAGGTGCAGACCGAAAATGATTTGAACGCAATTTTTACTCTTGGCTTTAGAGGTGAAGCTCTCGCTTCTATCGCAGCAGTTTCAAGAACTGAAATATTAACAAAAACAGCAGAAGCCTCGCTCGGTACAACTTACGCAATTGAGGGTGGCACTGAAACGAGATATGATGGAGCAGGCTGTCCTGTCGGAACAACTATTGTTGTAAGAGATTTGTTTTACAACACACCTGCAAGAATGAAGTTTTTAAAGCGAGATGTTTCCGAGGCTAATGCTGTTGCAGAGGTTATAGACAGAATTGCCTTATCGCATCCCGAAATCAGCATAAGGTTTATTCGTGAGGGCAGACAAGCTCTCATTACACCGGGAGACGGAAAACTCATTTCTGCAATTTATTCCGTTTTCGGCAGAAGCTTTGCAGAAAGTCTTTTACCTGTAGATTACGAGCTTGACGGTGTTAAGATTACAGGCTATGTTTGTAAGCCTGCGTCTGCAAGACCGTCCCGTTCGATGCAGTATTTCTTTTTAAACAGAAGATACATAAAGTCTCGTTCTTGTATGGCTTCTATGGAAAACGCTTATAAAAATACAGTTATGGTCGGCAAATTTCCAAGCTGTGTATTGAATATCGCTGTGCGCCCGGAGGTAGTGGATGTCAATGTTCATCCTGCAAAAACAGAGGTGCGTTTCAGCGACGAAAGAAAAATTACATCGGCATTGTATTTTGCAGTAAAATCTGCTATTGAAAATCTTGACATACCCGTACAGGTTGATGCTGCAACTCTTAATAAGGCAGTTCAAAAAGCAAGACCGGAGGGAGTACAGCTTCAAATGGTAGAGACCGAAGAACCTATAAAAAAACCCTGTGCAACCACAAAAGAAACCGCTTATTCACCACCCGTCAGTGTTGCACCTTCAAAGCCAAAAGTTGATTTTTGGTCTCAAATGACCTCACAGCAGTTTCAAAGCGATGTTTTAAGTGAATTTACACAGGATGAAAAAACTCCTGCTTTTTCGGACGAGCCCGATTTAGTAAGTGGCTTTAAAAGTAAAAAAACAAATGCTAAAGCATCTTCTTTTGTTTCCGATGAAACACCGACTGTGTCTTTATCTTCAAAACCGGAAATCACAACAAAAGAAGAGCCGAAAAAGATTGTTATAACAGATGAAAAAGCTTTGCCGCCGAGACCGTTGAGACTTTTAGGTGAAGCGTTTAAAACATATATAATTTGTGAATACGACAATAAGGTTATTTTGATTGACAAGCATGCAGCACACGAAAGAATAATCTACAACAAAATGAAGAATGCTGCAAAGAATAATATATCATCGCAGGTGCTTCTTACACCTGTAACGGTAACCCTGAGCAAGAACGATTACAGTGTTATTATTGAAAATCTTGATGTGTTTTCAAAAGCAGGCTATCTGGTTGAAGACTTCGGTACGGGAGTTGTTATTATTCGTGAATGTCCTATGCTTATCAGCGGTGATGATATAGAAGATACGGTTATTGAAATTGCACAATATTTAAGTGAAAGCAGAACCGATGTTGAAAGTGAAAAGATAGATACGATTCATCACACAGCGGCTTGCAAGGCTGCAATAAAAGCAGGGTACAAAAATTCTACTGCTGAAATGAAACTGCTTGCAGAGCAGGTTTTATATGATGATAATGTTAGATACTGTCCTCACGGAAGACCTATTTTGATTGAACTTTCAAAATACGAACTTGAAAAATTATTCGGACGAATACAGTAAAACGGAGAGTGTTTATGAATAAAGATTTGGTTGTTGCCGTGGTTGGCCCCACCGCTTCGGGTAAAACCTCACTTGCCATTGAAATTGCCAAAAAATACGATGGTGAAATTGTTTCTGCTGATTCTATGCAGATATATAAATACATGGATATTGCAACGGCCAAACCAACTGTGGAAGAAATGCAGGGTGTTAAGCATCATCTTATAGGTATAATTGAGCCGGATGAAAGCTTTAGTGTTGCAATGTACAAGCAAATGGCACTTTCTGCAATAAAGGATATTCTCTCAAGAGGTAAGCTTCCGATAGTTGCAGGCGGTACGGGCTTTTATATCGATACACTTATAAACAATACAGAATTTTTAGATTATGAAAAAAGCGATATTAGGGAAAAGCTCGAACAAAGAGCTAAAGAGGAAGGAATAGAAAAGCTTTACGATGAACTTAAAGCAGTAGACAGCGAAACAGCAGAAAAGCTTCATATCAACGACGAAAAAAGAATAATAAGAGCACTTGAAGTTTATTTTTCAACCGGAAAGACCATTTCAAATCAGCGAGAGCTTTCGCATCTCAACGAAAGTGAATATAGGTGGTGCGTTATCGGTCTTACGGCAGAAGACAGAGATTTTCTTTATGAGCGCATAAACAGACGAGTTGATATTATGTTACAGCTCGGTCTTATTGATGAAGCCGAGAAGTTTTTCGCCATGCCTTGTTCAAAAACAGCAAAACAGGCAATCGGGTATAAAGAACTTAAGCCGTATTTAGATGGCATTTGTTCGCCGGAAAGTGCGGCAGATAATTTGAAAATGCAAACAAGAAGATACGCAAAAAGGCAACTCACATGGTTTAGAAGAAATGAAAATATACATTGGCTTTGTATTGATAAGATGTCGGGTAGCAGACTTTTGGAAAGTGCGTGTGAGTTAATAGATTCAAATAGGTGATTTTATGAAAAAAACTAATGACAAAAAAATAGGAATAGTTTTAGTGGCTATACTTGTTTTTTGTTTGGCTCTTTATGCAATTAATTATTATTATGAAAACAGTATCGGTGAATTTAAAACCGAATTCGCTCTTGAATATACACATGAAGAAAAGCTTGATGTATCCGGCTTTGCTGTAAGAGATGAGTACAGAACCCAAGACGGTAAGGTTGTTTCTATGCTGCAAAAGATGGACGATGTGGTTTATATGCCCATTATTTCGGACGGTGAAAATGTTGCAAAAAACGGTGTAGTTGCAATCGCTTTTGAAACACAGCAGCAGGCTGATAACTATTTGAGAGTCGTAGAGCTTACAGAAAAAATTAAGTCCATAGAAGAGCTTAAAAACAACGAGGGCTTGGACTACAGAAATGTACTGTTTCTTAATTCTCAAATTAATGCAGAGGTTCGTGAATATGTAAGAATAATAAATTCTTGCGATGTAAGTGAGCTTTCAACTGTTTCACAGGATGTAGCGAAAAATATTACGGCAAAGCAGATTGCTGTTGGCGAAAGTATTGATTTTGACAGTATAATTAAAGATTACGAAAAGGAAATCAAGCAGCTTAAAGCAACTTATTCTACAGATAAAACCATAACATCTCCTTTTGCCGGATATTTTGTCAGTGCGGTTGACGGCCTGGAGGGTGTTGCGGATTATGAAAAAGTTGCCGATAAAGAGATATCAAACGGCTCGGGTGCTGAATTTATAGCTGCAAAAAGCGAAGATATATCAAATATTTACGGCAAGATTATTTTTCAACATACATGGTATTATGTTTTTGATGTAGATATAAGCGACGCATCTGTTTTGAAAACAGGTGATACTGTAACCGTTTCGTTTGATGATGTTGGCATAGATTATTTAAATATGTTGGTTTATGATATATCAGATATTAAAGATGAGAAAATAACCGTAACCTTAACAAGCACATCTATGAATGAAGAATTGGCCACATTAAGAAAAGAAAAGGCATCTATTGTTGTAAACAAGTACACAGGCCTTCGTATAAGCAATGATGCAATAACAAAAAACGAAGAAGGTATTGTAGGGGTATATGTACTGTATGGTGATTTTGTAAAATTTGCTCCTATTGATGTGAAATTCTACGGAGACGATTATGTTATTGCCGAAAAGCTTGTTATTCAAGAAGAGATTGAAGTTGAGGGTAGCGAAGAAACGCAATTGGTAAGCAAATATTACGAACTCAAAGAGTACGACAGAATTATTGTGAAAGGAATCAATCTTGAAGATGGAATTATTATCAGTTGAAGAAAGATTTAGCAATATTGAATACAATTTGGCTGTCATAAGAGAAAGGATGGCTGAAAGTGCAAGAAAAGCGGGCAGGGACGCTTCGGAAATAAAGCTTATGGCTGTTACAAAGACGGTTGAGCCTATATTTATTAATCACGCAATCAGTTGCGGTATTGATTTAATCGGTGAAAACAAGGTGCAGGAATTTCTTTCAAAAAGAGATTATCTTAATATGGAACACTGTACAGCACATTTAATCGGTCATTTGCAAACAAACAAGGTTAAACAAATTGTATCCGAGGTTTCAATGATACAATCGGTTGATAGTTTAAAGCTTGCAAGGGAAATCTCGAAAAGAAGTACAGCACTTTCCATAACGAGTGAGTGTCTTATTGAGGTTAATATTGCAGGTGAGGAGAGTAAGACAGGATTGGAGCTGTCTTTGTTGGAAGAACTTTTGTATGAAATTGCACTTTTAGACGGCATAAAAGTCAAAGGTCTTATGACAATACCTCCGATTTGTGAAAATGTGGCGCAATTAAATGAATATTTTTCAAAAATGAATCAATTATTTATTGACATTAAGGCTAAAAAAATAGATAATGTAGATATGTCAATATTATCAATGGGAATGTCGGGCGATTATGAAGCAGCAATTGAGAACGGTTCAACACTTGTCAGAGTTGGTTCTGCTATTTTTGGCCCAAGAATATACTAATCTAAAAGAAAGAGGAGTTTAAAATGAGTTTAGTTAAAAATATATTTGGATTTTTTTCCGATAAAGCTGACGTTGACGACGATATCGTAGAGGATGCAACAAGCAGTGATGATTATGTTGATAAAAAAACTGTG
>CAZNQI010000072.1:0-7518 GCA_964575375.1 uncultured Faecalibacterium sp. | reverse complement strand
TAAAATCGCCCCTGAAAGGGAGATGTCTGCCTTTGGGGTCCCCGGAAAGTCGCAGGGTATTGTGGAAGCGGTTGGAAAAGCAGTGGAATGAGTGAGCTTTTTGCGTGTGCTCAAAAACGAGCGATATGGAGCTTGCTTTGACGAGGCAGAGGGGTCAAATCGCCCCTGAAAGGGGAGATGTCTGCCGAAAGGCAGACAGAGGGGTAATACTCCCTCAAAGAAGGAGCCAAGAAAGCCTTCCTCACTGAGGAAGGTGTCAGCCGTATGGCTGACGGAAGGAGTAAAGCTCAAAAACGAGCGATATGGAGCTTGCTTTGACGAGACAGAGGGGTAAACTCCGTCTCAAACCCTTATTACTAATTACTAAATTTTAATACAACACAAAGGAAGTGGTACAATGACAAAGAAAATAACTTCTTTATTTTTAGCAACACTCACTGTAGTCTTTACAATTTGCTTGTTTACCGTGTCTGCAAGTGCGGCAACCTCAATTTCAAAAGCTTCTGTATCGTATACCTCTACCTATACGTACACAGGCAAGGCGATAAAGCCTAAGGTTACCGTAAAGCTCAACGGAAAAACCTTAAATGCGAAAAACTACAGCGTATCGTACAGCGACAACAAAGCCCCCGGCAAAGCAAAAATCACCATAAAAGGTAAAGGCTCCTATACCGGCACCATAACAAAGTATTTTTATATTAAGCCAAAGGCTGTTTCGTCCCTTAAGGGTACACCTGCTTCGTCAAGCAGCATAAAGCTCACCTGGAATAAGGTTACGGGTGCAACAAGCTACCAGGTTTATATGTACTCCTCTGCAAAGAGTGCGTGGGTGAAAAAAGCAACCGTAAAGACAAATTCAGCTACAATAAAAAGTCTTTCCTCTGCCACAGCCTATAAATTCAAGGTAAGAGCTTATATGAAGGACGGCAAAGCGCTTTACGGCAACTTTTCATCTGCTGTCAGTGTTTACACAAAGCCCGCAGCCGTTTCCTCTTTGAGCGCTGCAGCAAGCACAAACAGTGCCTCGCTGTCTTGGAAAAAGGTTTCCAAGGCTACAGGATACCAAATATATGTTTATTCTAAGGGCGAGTGGGTAAAGAAAGCTTCTGTAAGTAAAAATTCATACACGCTGAGCTCACTTTCAAAGCTTACGGACTACAAGGTTAAGGTTCGTGCATATACGAAAACCTCTAACGGTTATGTATACGGCGATTATTCGGCAGTAAAAAGCTTTTCGACTATTCCTGCCACTGTAACAAATCTTACGGTATCCTGCAGTTCCTCCTCAAAAGCAACCCTTTCCTGGACTGCTGTATCGGGTGCAGACGGTTATGTAGTTTACGTTAACGAGTACACGCCCGACGGCAAGGCTACATCCTACGTTAAATACAAATCTGTATCAGCCACCTCAATAACAGTTAAGGGACTGACAGGCAACAGAACCCACCGTTTCAAGGTTCGTGCCTACTATAAATCAGATGTAAACGGTTATGTTTACGGAAACAACACAACCTCGTCTGTTTGCCGCACAAAGCCTTCTGCCAACGATAATTTCTATTGGTATGAAGCAACAAATTCCTCAATTTCTCTTGCTTGGAACGAGGATCCGTATGTAACGGGCTATCAGCTTTACACTTTAGACGAAAACGGCAAAAAGGTACTTCTTGACACTCTTGACAGCAGCGAAATTTCCTTTACACACACAGGACTGCAGGAGTTTACACCGTACTCATACTATCTTCGTGCATACTACAAGACATCAAGCAAAACCTACTACGGCGATTACGCTTCGCTCGAAAACGTTAAAACGGACGACTCCACAGTTAAGGACATCAGCTTTACAAAGAAAAAGACAAGCTTGACATTAGGCAGTACATACACAATAAAGGCAAGTGTCTACCCGTCATACGCAACAAACCAAGGCGTATCCTATAAATCAAGCAATACATCCGTTGCCACAATTTCTTCATCCGGTAAAATTACGGCAAAAAGTGTCGGTACAACAAAAATTACGGCAACAAGTGCCGAGGGCGGCTTCTCTGTAAGCTACACGCTCAAGGTTACACCTATAACCTCAACTGCTCTTGATATGCCCGAAACCGTAACGCTGTTTGTCGGCTATCCTTGTAAAATCGTACCGGACTTCATTCCGGCTAACACAACGGACAAGTCGTTTACCGTAACGAAAAAGAGTGATTACACCTATTCTTACAAGCCTTTGCTCGGTAGTAAAAAAACCGAAACACTTTCTTTCAGCGACTATATTACGGTTGACTCAAACGGATATTTCACAGCTAAAAAAGCCACCGTTGAGCCAAACGGGGATAAAAACATCTTTACCTTCAGCGTAACCTTCAAAGCATCGGATGCAGGCGGCGCAACAAAGACAATTCAAGTTATGGTTGCCGAAGAGCCTCCTACAATAACACTCCAAAACAGCGATGCCAACGAATGGTACTGCTCAAACACATCAAAGCTCGCTATAACCTTGAGCAACTCTCTCTACTTTGGTGAATACGACCTGTCGTGGGAGTCGAGCGACGAAAGCATTGCCACCGTTGACGAAAAAGGCAATATAACCTGTGTAGGCGCAGGCGATGTTACCATAACGGCATATTCACCCTATAAGGTGCTTTCCGCTTCTTGTAACATCACAGTTAGAGAATACTGCCAATTTGAAAGCACATATTTTGAAAAATGCGAGGTTGGAAGCACTTACCGGATAAACGCTACCGTACTGCCGAAAAACTCTCAAAGTGAACTGCAATACTACACAACCGACAGCAGTGTTTTAACCGTTAACAAAACCACGGGTCTTGTTACTGTTACCGGCGAGGGTAACGCAAGGGTTATCGCATCCATAGTCGGTCAGCCGCAGGATCAATGGCAGATATATTTCACAACAGGCAGTTGTGAAATTCCGAGCGGTACAGACAGCGAGCTTTTCAGCCTGCTCAAGCAAAGAGCAAATACCGTAAAGTCTTCTGCAGACCTTATCGGCTTCCAGCGCACCGAATATGCAACGATAGATTCACTGCAGTTGACAAATTTTGAGCAAACGGGTGTGTTCTCAAATCTTTTGGACTTTGAAAACGACTTCCTTTTACCGATACTTGAATCAAAATCTAAAAAGACTACCTCTTTTGTAAATTCCGTATCATCATCGGACAGCGACTACGCAGAGCAATGGAAGCTCTATCTCGGCAAAATACCCGTTGCAGGTCAATCAAAGACTATTCTTGATTCATTGGAGCTCAGCGACATCAAAAAAATCGAAGTTGTAAATAGCCCTAACAGCCATGTATACGGTATCAAAATGACTCTTAACGACGAAACTTTCAACACGCTTCCGACAGATATAACAAATACGGCTCACGGCAGTGTGTTCGATATACTTTCAAAAAGCTATATAGACGAAATTGCAACAAACGCAAGTGCAGACGGTATGTCCTTCAGTCTCGGCTACAACAAATTCAAAACCACCTACCGAGACAGCTGTGTAACTCTCTATGTAAACAAAATTACGGGAAATATAAATTCTCTCGAATACGATATGACATTAGACGCAAACGTATCAGCTCTTGACCTTACGTTCTCGTACTCCTTGTTCAGTTTCAACTACAACTGTGATATTACATTCACTTGCAACAATGTCGTTAAGATTAATTTCCTTAAAGATTAAATAATTTAAAAATCAAAAGCAGGGGATTTGAACAAAATTTTCCCCTGCTTTGTTTTATTTTTTAACACTTAATTAATTTATGTAAAAATATATGACAAATATAAAATAATGTGCTATAATATAAAGTAATTTTTTAACGAACGGAGACTTGAATATGAAGAATTATCTTTACCGTATCAAAGTCGGCTGTAAACCAACAACATTTGCTTTTTGGTGGCTTTTTCGATTGCTTATGATTTATGCGTTTGTTGCAAGCTTTTTTAAAGAGCCGTTTGACATCACAGTTCCTGTTTGGACAGCTATCGGCTTTGTTTGCACTTTCTTTTGGGAAATCTCTATGGCATCTAATGAAAACAGCTTTTTAAGATTTTTGCCGTCATCAATTCAAACCTTTGCTATTTTAGGAATTTTTGCTTCATCCTTTTTAGGAAGATTTTTAAATTTAAATTACAGCACAAGCTGGTTTGACCCTCTGCTTCAATTTCTCTTTGGCGCAGGTGCAGTTTTCTTCGGCTGGGAAATTGCCTGTGCAATAATAAAAAAAGAAAAGCGAAGCGCAACAAAGGCAATGCAATTTTATGTCGCTTTCGGAATTGCCTTTTTCGCAATTCAGGTGCTTGAGCTTTTTGAATTTTCGATAGACCAAATTTTAGGCAACTTAACAGGTACCGTAACAGACACACAGCATTGGTCATTCGCCTTGGCGCAGGGAACCGCAAGAGAAAACCCTCTTTTAGATCCGATTTCACCCGATCGTTGGCCGATTATGGACACAATGATTGATATGACACTCAGTACAATAAGCGCATTTATTGCTCTTCTTATTGTGAATGTTACCAAATACCGTCTAAAAGGCAAATTTAAATATGACTTGGATTTTGAAGCCTCGTCGCAAAAAAATTCGGACAGCGAAACGGAGGTTTTACAATGAAGGAAGCACTAAAACGTTATTCAAAACGTCTGCAAGATAACTGCTCAAAGAAAACCTACGCTCTTTGGTGGATTATCAGAATTTGTATGGTAGGCATTTTTATACAATCTTTATTCAGCGAAACATCCGACGCTACTGCTCCCTTAGAAATTCTTATGAACCTTGCATTGATGTTTATTTGGGAAATTTGTATGGCAATGCCACCCAGAAATGTTTTCAGATACATACCCTCCGTACTTCAAACAATAATAACCGTTGGCGTTTTTATTGCTGTTATAGCAGGCTATATTTTCAATTTCTATTATGAAGTTCGCCTGTGGGATTCTTTTATGCACTTCTTTTGCGGCATTATCGGTGTGTATTACGGTTATGAAATCACCTGTGCGCTTTTCAAAATGGAAAAGAAAAGTGCTTCACTGACCTTGGTAGTGCTCGCTTCAACAGGCTTTTGTTTTATGTGTACTACATTTTGGGAAATTTTTGAATTCAGCTGTGATCAAATTGTAGGTATGGTATCCGGTATTCCGAACGATGTGCAACATTGGTCTTACGAGCTGGCTCAAGGTACACCAAAAGAACAAACGCTTTTCAACTACCTTGATTTCGGCAGATACGCTATTATGGACACGATGGGCGATATAGTTCTCAACACTGCAGGCTCACTTCTCGGAGCGCTGGGAATTACGCTTTATCCTTACCGACACAAAGGTAAATTTAAGTATGATTTCGATTTTGAAAACGAAGCTGTAAAATAAAAAGGCAATGAGCTGCTGCACACAACGTGCAACAGCTCATTTTTTACTGTCTTATTTTATTTTCAGCAACCGCAACCGTTATCACAGCCACAATTGTTGCAACCACAACCATTACCGCCGAAGAGGCCGCCGTTGTCGCCACAGCACATTGAAAGGATAATGAGAATGATTATCCATGTGCAGCTGTTTCCGCCAAATAAACCGTTATTACAAGCCATTTGCTCTTACCTCCTTTCCCTTTCACTGTTATTATATGTGCAAGGGATAAAAGGGTGCATACGGAATTCGGAATTATTGAATTCGGAAATGCGAGTAAACTGTTTGATAGACTTCAATTTCAGTCCGCAAAGAAAGTTTGTTGACACTCCTGACAAAAGGGTGAGTCTATGTCGTCGGCACAAACCCACCTTTTCATTAATTCCTTTACTAATTTCCGCTTCCTGCTTAGACTACTCTCACCTGCTGTTCGCCATTGTTACCATATCGAAATAGAACTCGTAAAACGATGTGGGATAATCTTCCGTACCGCAGAAATCAAAGTGATCCATACCGTACATTGTATCCGTATAATACCATCTGCCGGGTTCTATCGCTTCATTTCTTTCAAGTGCATCCTCGTAATCAAGAGCCGTTTCGGCATCAGCATCAGGATAAAGTGCCGAAGCGAGTGGTACAATACCGTCATTCACAGCCCAATTGCCCTCGATTTTAACGCCGTCCACAGTTTTGCCCTCCGTAAGAGCGATCATAGCAGAAGATATACCGAAAATCTCAGTCATAGTGTCTATACCCTTTTGTGTACCGCAAAAGCCTGTCGGCTCCGTACAAGCAGTCGTATAGGAATAGTAATAGGTTTCGGGAGCAAGCTTAATCTTTTTATTAAGCTGCGTTGCACCACGAAGTGTCATATCGTAGCCGCAGTTGTCGTTTGCCGTATAGAAATTTATAATCTTACTGATACTAAATTTCGCTTTGTCAACGCCCTGCTTCGGTGTGATTCCAAACTGGCTGAGCTGGAGAGAGAACACTGCCATATCGTTTCCGAGGGTTGCACCAACCAAATTAATACCTGTTGCAATAGCAAAAAGAGGGAACTTGAAATCAACAAGATAGTTTGCAACCTGCGAGCCGTTATGCGGTGCCGAAAGAGTAATGCAAGAATGAACGCAATCGTGTCCGCCTGTAAAAAGCTCACTTGTTTCTTCACCCGTAGCTTCAACCTCCTCCTGTGCGCCGTAAGCCAAAAGAGATGTAAGCAGTCTGACGGTTGCACCGCCAAAAGAGTGTCCCACAAGATTAAACTTCCTGTCAAAATTCCAATCTTCGCCCATTATGGCTTTGCCCTCGTAGCTAAAGCCGTATCTTTCGTGGTTATGTGCTTTAGAATGAGCCTCACCGTAATCAACAACGGTGCCTTTAAGCTGTGCATAAAGCTCGCAGGCTCTGTCCCAAGCACTGCTGAGAGGGCCAACGCTCGGAGCATAAGCCTCAACGCCGTTTTCATTGAGTATCTTTATCATATCGTTACCGCTATCAGGCAGAAGATTACCTCCCCAATAGGGACTTTCGGCATAATACGGATCCTCCGTACCCCAGCCTCCCATTCCGTGCACAAAAATGTACGGATAATCAGTTTTGAATAAGGACGTGTCAAGCGTTATCGCTTCACCGCCGTCTATGCTTTCTGCCGATGCAGGCATTGCACAAAGGCCGAACAATAAAGCAAGCGATAAAGCAAGACAAAGAGCAGCTTTTATTTTTTTCATTATAAGTTACCTCCGTTCAAAGATTATTCATAAATACATTTTAGCATATTAAATACAGGCTGTCAAGACTCAATATACTTTAGGTGGGGGTGATAGAAATGAGCGATGAGCAAACCTGCTTTTTTACATAAAAACAACAAAGCTAAAAGCGGATTGAGAAAAAATCGCCCCTGAAAGGGGAGATGTCAGCTTATGCTGACAGAGGGGTAAACTTCACTTAATCGTTTCCCGTTTTTTCACCTTTACGCTGAAAAAATACAATTATCGCTTTTTTATAAAAAACAGTAAAGCTTAAGCGAATATTACCCCTCTGTCCTTACGGACATCTCCCCTTTCAGGGGCGAAAAGATATTTCGCTTACTTTCAGTGCCATCTGTTTCAGGG
>CAZNQI010000071.1:0-7522 GCA_964575375.1 uncultured Faecalibacterium sp. | reverse complement strand
GTACGAAGCGCACGCATAATACCGCCTATTTCCATTGTATCTGCAATAGTTTGGCGAAGTCCGTACTTTTTAGGTATTTCAAAATCAGTTACAGTACAAGGCTCGTAGCCGCCCACTTGAATTGCATTTATAACGAACGAAGCACCACGAAGAGCGTCTTTTCTTTCGCTATCACCGAGATACGTTGTAATTTTAGCTTTGCCGTCGTTTATGTTTTTGTTGATTGCTGAAAGTATTATTTCGGACTCCTTAAGCCTTTTTTCATCAATATCATAAAGAGCAAATTCACTTTCGCAAAGGCAAGGAGTACACATACAATCTCCTATAACATTTCTTGCAAACACGGTACTGCCTGCTCCCATAAATGTAATCTTCATATAAAATTATCCTTTCCAAAATTTCTTGTTGGTTGCATATTATCACATTAAAGTATTTCTTAATAACAGAAAATATCGCATTAACTTTATTTATTATAGATATTGTTTCAGCTAAGTGCTTTTTCTTTAACTACACTTAACTTATCAAAAATACCGCCTGCGTAGCTGTTTGAATCAGCTTTAAATGTTACTGTAATTTGCTGCTTGTTTTCCGTCAATTCAACAGGTATCTTGTAATACACATCGTAAAAGCCGCCCTCGTTTACATTTTCGAGTGTAACAGACTCCAAAAGCTCACCATCAACAAGTATTTTAAACGTTCTGCCCACATCCCCGCTGAAATACTTAACACAAAGATAGTTTTCGCTTTCATTGTCCACCGTCATATCATAGCAGAAGAAGCCACCCGGAGCAGCATCTCTGAAAATGTAGCCCAAATGATTTCCTGAATTGGATAGCTCGCATTTCAAATTATGAGAAAACTCATACTGATCGTTTCCTACCGGTAAGCTGTCAATTACAGTATATTTATCGGCTTCATTTTCTACAACCTCTGTCGTAGCATCGACTAATTTGAAATAGATACCGTAGCGATTTTCATGTTGCATATAATGAGGTGAAAAATCAAGATTTTTATCCGTACCGATCAATGAAAAATTCAGTGTACCGTCTTGTCTTACGAGGTTTTCATCTATATTGCTTAACCATTTTTTTATGCTTGTATCCTCAACCACCAAAACATCGCTGATTGAAGAATCAAGAAGGGGCACCGTTACGTTTACACCGGTTGTACTTGTATTCATTTCGTTGTTGCCGAGATTTGCACTGAGTACCCAAGGGCCATACTTAAATGCAACTACATTTTCATTATCAGGTAAACCGTAAGAAACAACCTGCATAGGCATATTGTATTCTATTACATCGCCATCCTGCCACTGTCTTGAAATACGAATAAATCCATCGTCTTCTTTTGCCTTATATGAAACGTCGTTAATCAAAACGCTCCACTTTCCTTTGCACCAATCAGGTACACGAAGCACTATATCGGCTGTTGCCGAGCCGTTAACAATAAGGGTTACGTTTGGCAATTCTGTTTTTTGTGTTACAGTTAACTCTTTTTCTGTCCAATTCACCTTTGAAGATGTGTAGCGAATGACATAAATACTGCTGTCATCTTTATAATAAATGCTGTCGTCAAGCTTTGAGAAGTTTTCCATACCGGAGCCGGTACAGCACCAAAAATGCTCGGTTTCACTACTGTACACCTTAAAGAAGCCTGTTGCCATAGGCTGGAAGTATGTCGTCATACCGCTTTCGGGATTTTGCGAGGACAAAATAGCGTTGATGAATGTATTTTCATAGTAATCTGCGTACTTGCAATCCCCTGTTATTTTGAAAAGCTCACGAGTCAGCTTCAGCATATTATATGTATTGCAGGTTTCGCAATTGCAATTGGTACGCTCTGCATCTAAAACATTAGCTTCACCAAAGTGTTCCCATTCACTGTTGCCACCTGTAATATATGTGTGATTGTTCACTACTATATCCCAAAAGTTTTCGGCAACCTTTAGATAGTATTCTTCACCCTCACCCAAAACGATATATCTCTTAAGTGCGCCGATTATTTTCGGAATCGTAGTGTTAGCGTGCTTACCGTTCAATACATCTTCACCGTTATAAAGAGGCTCGAAAAGACTCATCTCATCAAAGCTGTGTGCTGCCGAAAGATGCTTTTCGCTTTTTGTATGGCTGTAAAGTTCATAAAGGCAATCGTTCATACCGCCGTACTCAACACCGAGAACTGTGGATTGCATAGCTTCATCCCAATTCGAGGTTCTGCTGTACACCCAATCGCCGAGCTTTGATGCAACCTCTAAAGCCTTAGTGTTTTCCGTAAGCTCATAGGCATCTATAAGACCGGACATAATTTTATGCATAGTGTACCAAGGCACCCAAGTTCCGGAAGTATTTCCCTGCTCTATTTGAATATAGTGGCTTTCAGGTATGGCAGCAAGATAGCCTGTTTGAGCATTTTGACATTCGGATAAAACCTCTACAATATGATCTGCAATGTTTTTAAATTCAGCATCATTGGATGTTGCATAGGCTTGAGATACAGCTGTGAGATAATGTCCGAGTGTATGACCTTGAATAGAAGATGTTTCCCAGCCACCGTATAAGGTTGCACTACTCTCGATGCCACCGATATCACAGAAGCCTTTGAGCAATTTATCTGCATCGAGCTTTTTAAGATACTGCACTTCCAAATCGAAAGCATTCTTCTCGTAATCATCGAGCAATTCGACATCGCTCATCGGTATATCCTGCAGCGTTGTTTCAAGCACCTCAGCGGTATTATCACTGCTGCAGCCTGCAAGAGTTATTGCCAGAGAGGCAGATAATGCGATAGTAACAATTTTCTTTTTCATACATAGTCTCCTTTTTCAAGATTATAGTATTTTATACAGTATAGCACATATTATTTAGTTTTTCTATGGGTAGAGAATTTTTATTTGCAAAATGTAAAAAATAATATAAAGTTAAACAGTAAAAACATAAGCAGATATCTTTAAGTGAGAAACACTAAAAATATCTGCTTAATTATTTTTTTGGTCTGCGTTTAACAGACAGTTCCTTTTTTGTATTTTAATGTGTAAGCAAAAGCATTGCAACAAACAGCACTGCAATTACCCATGAGCTCGGCTTAATCTTCTTTAAATCTCCGCAGAAAACGCTGATAACAATATACGAAATCAAGCCGAAAGCAATACCGTAGGAAATGTTGTATGTAAACGGCATTACCGCCAGAGTCAAAAACGCAGGAACAGAAACCTTGAAGTTGCTCCAATCAATGTTTTTAACAGATGCCATCATAAGAAGACCAACATATATAAGTGCTGCAGCAGTTGCACAGCTCGGAACAAGCTGAGCAATCGGACTTAAAAACATTGCAACAAAGAAGAATGCACCACAGAATACAGATGTAAGACCGGTACGACCACCTGCCGCAACACCTGCATTTACTTCGCTGAAAGTCGTTACGGTTGATGTGCCGCAAAGTGAGCCGACAGTTGTTGCAATAGCATCGGAGAGCATTCCCTCGTTCATATTAAGAGGCTCACCGTTTTCATCAAGCAAATCGGCACGCTCGCAAGCGGCGTAAAGAGTGCCCAAGGTATCGAACATATCCACCATACAAAAAGCTAAGGCTGTTGTAACAATTGTAAGCACAAGGTTAGCCTTTCCGTGTTCTGCTATAAAGTCCGAAAAATCAAAGCCGTCTGTAAAGACTTTGAATAAAGACTGTGTGCCAAACTCTTTAAAGGCATCAATCGGACTTAAAACACTGATACTAAAGCTTTCATAAAAGCCGTCAACCGTAAGTCCCAATAAATAATAAAGTGCCATACCACCGATAATGCCTATAAGCACCGAACCTTTAATGTTCTTCTGGCTCATAATTACAATTGCAAGGAATGTACAAAGAGTTACTATAAGAGGCATAATGTCGCCCCAGCTTTGGTTTAATATGTTAAAGGAAGCAAGGTCAACACAAGTTGAACTGTCTGACACAACGATACCTGCGTTTTGAAAACCGAGCAACGCTATAAACAGTCCGATACCGGACGGAATTGCAACTAAAACTGCATCAGGCAATGCATCGAAAATCTTTTTGCGAAGTCCCGTTGCCGTGAGAATAATAAATGTCATACCTTCTATAAAAATCAACACCAAGGCATTTGCATAAGAAAGTCCGAAACCGATACAAACAGTATATACAAAGAAAGCGTTAAGCCCCATACCACTCGCCTGAGCCAAGGGCAAATTAGCAAGTAAGCCTGCCAAAACCGTTCCTACAACAGCAGAAATCGCCGTTGCAATATAAATCGCACCATAAGAAACACCAAGAGGATTTGAACCGTCGCCAAAGGGATCGGCAAACATATTGGCATTTACCATCAGAATGTACACCATCGAAAAGAATGTTGTCATACCTGCGATAAATTCGGTTTTAACCGTTGTACCACGCTGTTTGAGTTTGAAAAAACGTTCCATTTTTCTTATCTCCTTTTTTGTTATAAATCGGATTATAGCACAATTTTTTACAAATTTCTACCCTTTGCTTTAAAACAAAAAAATTAAAAAGGTAAATATTTTGTCAGCAGCATATAAAACAAGTGTACTTTAACAATTATCTTTCACAAAATTGTACACATCCGGCAACATATATCCGCTTTAAAGCACAATCACCGTTGGCAGCTTCCTTACAGGATATAATTTAGTAAATCACAGTAGGGTTACAGAGACTGCATTTTCGAGATACAAGAAGCTGTTGACAAATAAAGAACTCGTTGATATACTAAAAATCGGTAAACCTTTATGGCAAAAAATCAATGCAAAACACAGGTTTTGAAAAAAGCTTTGTTATATCAGAACCTTACGACGGTGTGATTTTTGAAATTACCAAATAACTGAAACAGAAAGGTACTTGTTTATGAAAATACTTGAAAAAGACGGAGTATTTATTCTCGAAACAGCAAACACACACTATGTAATGGCAGTTGACAACGAAGAAGTTATTAATCATCTTCATTGGGGCAACAAATGTGATGTTGAGGATTATGCTTCAACTTATGTATCCCGAGAGAGAAATTCCAACCATTCTTCAAGAGATATGTCTAAAACGGAATACATACCATACGGTGGTACCGTTTACAGACCTGTTGCTTTTATGGCTACGTATCCTGACGGTTGCAGAGAAGCCGTACTTACATATAAAGATTTTAATATAAGTGAAGACGGCGACGCTTTTCTTCTTGAAATTTTACTCGAAGATAAGCCATACAGCCTTGCGGTTTCTCTT
Source organism: uncultured Faecalibacterium sp. (assembly GCA_964575375.1). GTDB lineage: Bacteria > Bacillota > Clostridia > Oscillospirales > Acutalibacteraceae > UBA6857. Next base: position 2,281 of record CAZNQI010000071.1, on the reverse strand, counting down.
TGTTATAAATTAAGAGAAGATACCGATATTATTGAAAGATTTGTTAAAATAAAGAACAATTCCGATTCTTTGGTTGTTCTTAACAAAATTTCATCGGGTGAATTTAATCTTCCTTCGCTTCGCCCCTATACCTCAACAAACTTTAACGGTTCATGGGCTGCTGAATTCAGAATGGAAAGCACCGAGGTAAAAAACGGTGTACTCTCCTACGACAGCAGAAAAGGCGGAAGCAACCATACTGTAAATCCTATGTTTATTCTCTCTCAAAACGCTGATGAAAAAGCGGGCGATGTATATTTCGGAGCTCTTGCTTGGACAGGTAATTTCAAGACGGAAATTTCGAGAGATTTTGCAGGCAGAACAAGAGCAGTTATCGGTATCAATGACTTCGACTTTTCATATAATCTTCACGCAGGAGAGGAGTTCACCACTCCTTCTGTTTTCTGCGGATACACTAAAGGTTACGCTGAGATGAGCAACCAGATGAATTCATTTGCAACAGAGCATATTTTGCCAAAAAGATATGCTAAAGAGCCTTTACCCGTACTTTACAACAGCTGGGAAGCAACTTGGTTTGATGTAAGCTCAGAAGGTCAACAAAAGCTCGCTGAAATCGCCGCAGATATCGGCTGTGAGCTTTTTGTTATGGATGATGGCTGGTTCGGGCAAAGAAAAGACGACCACGCAGGTCTCGGTGATTGGTACGTTAATAAAGATAAGTTCCCGAACGGTCTGAAGCCTCTTATTGATAAGGTTAAAGCTTTGGGTATGCGTTTCGGTCTTTGGTTTGAGCCTGAAATGGTAAACCCCGACAGCGACTTATACCGTACACATCCCGAATGGGCATACCATTACGATACAAGGACACCCTCGCTTCTTCGCAACCAGCTTGTGCTTAATCTCACAAGAGAGGATGTTAAAGAATATGTGTTTAAGTGTATGGACGATATGCTTTGCGAATATGACATCAGTTATATAAAATGGGATATGAACAGGGCTTATTCCGAAACCGGTGCTGAAAACCTTGAAAACCCACAGGAGCTTTGGTACCGTCATATTAAGGCTGTTTATGAAATTGCCGATAAGCTCAAAGAAAAGCACCCTCATTTGCAAATTGAATGCTGTGCTTCAGGTGGTGGCAGAGCAGACCTCGGTTCTCTTTCACATTTCGATATGGTTTGGACAAGCGATAACACAGACCCAATTGACAGATTAGAAATTCAGCACGGTTTTTCACTGCTTTACCCCATTAAGTGTATGCGCGCTTGGGTAACCGACACAAACAGAGGCTCAAGACCAAATGACTGGGATTTCCGTTTTAATGTTACAATGCAGGGCTCCCTTTCTATCGGCGGAAATCTTCTTAAGTATACCGAAAAAGAGCTCGAAATACATAAAAAGTATATTGCAATGTACAAAGAAATAAGAAACACCGTTCAGTTTGGTTCTTTCTACCGTCTTGCAAGCTTTGAGCAAGACAGCATCTATGCTACACAGTATGTTGATGAAACCCAAAGCGTGCTGTTCCTTTGCACAAGCGTTAACACCTTCTTTAACGATAAATTCTATCATATCAAGCTTAACGGACTTGATATGGGTGCAAAATACAAGCTTTGCTACGACAACAAAGAAGAAATTTACGGTGGTGCTTACCTTACAAATGTCGGTCTTGATTTCGATATGGGTGGTACTCTTCAATCTAAAATTATTATTTTAAAGAAGGTTTGATTTATTTATGAGACTTAAAAGCAGTGATAATTTTTTAGAATCAGCTATATAAGCCGTATAATTTTATGAGATAATATATAATCCTAAACAAAAACAGCCTAAGTGCAATTAGAAAGCACTTTAGGCTGTTTTTTTAGCTTAATGATTAATCGTTAATGTTCTTCTATCAACTGAATCAGCATAATATATATAATTACATCAGCTTAAGATAAAGCTCCTTGATCTCTTCAACGCTTGTATCTCTCGGATTGCCGGGACGACAAGCGTCGTCAAAAGCTGACTGTGAAAGGAAATCAATATCCTCAGCCTTAACAATTTCCTTAAGGTCGGCAGGAATACCAACATCAATTGAAAGCTGCTTAACTGCTTCGATAGCTGCTTTTCTTGCATCATCAAGACTCATAGCGTCAACGCCTTGAACACCCATAGCCTTTGCAATATCTCTGTACTTTTCACCTGTTGCAGGTGCATTGTATTCCATAACTGTTGGAAGAATGATTGCATTTGCAACACCGTGCGGTGTGTCATAAACTGCACCGAGAGGATGAGCCAT
>CAZNQI010000070.1:0-7755 GCA_964575375.1 uncultured Faecalibacterium sp. | reverse complement strand
CTACAGAGGGCTTTACAGAGCAGGATTCAAAGGTTGCGGGTATTGCTCACGAAATGGGTAAGGCTTGTATTATCGCCGTAAATAAATGGGACGCTGTTGAAAAAGACGGCAAAACAATGGACAGCTACAGAAAAAAGCTTATGGATGACTTTTCGTTTATGTCCTACGCTCCGATAATTTTCATTTCAGCAAAAACAGGTCAAAGACTCGACAGACTTTTTGAGCTTATTAAATATGTTGACGAGCAAAACTCAATGCGTATTTCTACAGGTAAGCTCAATGATGTACTCGCTGCCGCGACAGCCAGAGTACAGCCACCGACGGATAAGGGTAAGAGACTAAAAATATATTATATGACACAGGCTTCTACGAGACCCCCTACGTTTGTTTGCTTTGTAAACAGCAAGGAGCTTTTTCACTACAGCTATCAAAGATACCTTGACAATCAAATAAGAGAAGTGTTTGGTCTTGAGGGTACGCCTACGAAATTTGTTATAAGAGAAAGAGACGGGAAGTAAAACTTAAGATTTACTTACGGATTCCTTAAGACTTCGGAATTCTGTTGAATTAGAAAATTCATTATTGTATACTGCTTTTCGGGTTAGCTTTTGTGCTAACTCGAAAGGATGTTATAGATGAAATCGATTGCAAACAGCCAAGCTTTTGTAAGCAAAGATTTGCGTAAAAAATCTTATAAATACAATAGATTGCTTCTGTATTACACGATGTTTTTTCTACTTCTTTTCCTTTTGGTTTATTGGGGCTATCTTTCAGGTGATGTGTCCTTTATCAGGCGAGGAGACAGCTCAAGGCAACACTTAAAGGCCTTGATATATTTTTGGGAATTTACAAGAGAAATTATTAAAAGCATCTTTGTTGAACACAGTTTTGTTATTCCGCAGTGGGATTTTGAGATTGGTCTCGGGTCGGATGTAATAACAACATTCAGTTATTACACCATGGGCGACCCTTTTAATTATCTTTGCTTTTTAGTTTCAAAGGATAATATTCATCTTTACTATCAATTTATGATGGTGTTTCGTACATACTGTGCAGGCCTTTCTTTTATAGCTTTGTGCCGTGAAACAAAACAAAAGAGCTTTTACGGAATAATTGTGGGTGCTTTGACTTATGCATATTCTTCATATATTTTTTATGCAGCGTTCAGGCACCCTTATTTTATAAATCCTATTATCTTTTTACCGCTTATTGTAATAGGAGTTGAAAGAATAATAAAAGGAAAAAGCTTTTTGACTTTTGCCTTTATGGTTGCTGTTGCGGAATTCAGTAATTTCTATTTCTTTTATATGCTTGTTCTTTTAACGGCAATATATGTGTTTGTAAGATTTGTTTGTCTTTATAAAACCGACATAAAGCAGATGTTGACGCCGTTTTTTAGGTTATTTTTTGGTGCCGTACTCGGTGTGATGATGGGTGCAGTGTTATTCCTGCCGACCGTAATCGCTTTCTTATCGGACGCAAGAGCGGATATTTCACGCACAGTAGATGTGTTTTACAGCTTGAACTATTATTCTAAACTGCCGTTAACTCTTTTGACGACGGGAACTGATGGCGTTTGGCTCATACCCGGTATGTGCGCGCTGTTTTTTCCTTGTGTTGCTGTTATGCTTACAAGACGAAAAAAGGCTTTGCATCTTAAACTGTTGCTGATAGCTTCCGTTATTTTTATGCTGTTACCTGTTTTCGGAATGATATTTAACGGCTTTTCCTATGTTTCAAACAGGTGGGTATTCTCGTTTTCTCTTTTAGGTGCGTACATTATTACCGATAATTGGGGATTACTTTTGCGTGGCAGTAAAAAGCATATTGTTTCGATAAATATAATTTCAGCTTTTCTTGCTGTTTGCTGTATAGTTCTAAAACGCTCAAGAGACGAGAAAGCAATTGCACCGATATTAATTATATTTTCAGTGTCAGCTGTTTTAATGCTTAAGTATTTTAAGGTAATCAAATTAAAAACGGCGACTATTCAAAAGGCTTTTGTTTGTCTGGCAATAGTAAGCATAAGTGTTAACGCCTTCTATTTTTTCTCCGAGCAAAAGGGTAATTACATTGATGAGTTTTATACTAATGAGCAAGCAGAGAATTTAAGCTATAAGTCAAATCGTTATGTACTGAAAGAAATTCAAAACGACGATGCAGACGATATGTTTTACCGTTACAGCGGAAGAAATTTAAGCTGCAACACTTCCTTTATAGATAATCTAAAAAATACGCAATTCTATTGGAGCCTTTCAAATAAAAATATATCAGCTTTCAGAAATGAATTTAATATGCGAGAATACAGCATATACAATTACGAGGGCTTCGACGACAGAACGGCAATAAATACACTTTCATCTGTCAAATATTTTTACAACGATGAAAAGTCTAATTTGTCTGTTCCTTACGGATACGTGAAAACGAATACTTCGTACGTTTGGGAAAATAAATATACATTGCCACTCGGGTATACATACGAAAGCTATATTACACTTGATGAATTTAATGAATATGCAAATTCAATAGAAAAGCAGGAGGTTATGCTGCAAAGCGTTGTTTTGGAAAAAACAGAATGTACCGCTGAAGAATACAAACCCAATACTACGGCATATACTCTCCCTTATGATATAGAATACTCCGGTGATGATATATCAAGACAAAAAAACAGTTTTGTTACAACGAAGAAAAATACAAAAATAACTCTTTACTTTGAAAATGTTGAGGACGCTGAATTTTATCTGTCGTTCACTGATTTAGAATTTGACAGTACCGACCCGTACGAATTGTATGGCGACGATGAAACGGTTGACCCGCTCGGCTTATACGGCTTGGATGATTTTGAAAAGCTGTCTGAAAAGAAAAAAGCTTCTTTACTTTCAAAAAGTAAAAGTTGGGTAGATAAAACAAGCGTTGAGCTGCCTATAACGGCATATACATCTGAAAATCAATCCTTCAAAAAGCTAATGGAGTTAAAAACCCCAACAGCAATTTATTATAACGGAAGAACTGACTTTGATGTAAATTTGGGATATAGTGAGCAGGGATATTGTAAAATAGAAATAACATTTCCTCTTATTGGGGTGTATTCGTTTGATAATATCGAGATAATAGTTCAGCCGATGAAAAATTATGCGAAACAAATTTCCGCTCTTAAAGAAGATTTAATGGAAAATGTTATAATTGACACAAACATTGTCAAAGGTACCGTTTCTTTGGATAAAAGCAAAATTCTCTGTCTTTCCATTCCTTACTCAGACGGCTGGACAGCGTATGTTGACGGTGAAGAAAGCGAACTGCTGAAAGCTAATCTTATGTATTGTGCTATACAGCTCGGAAAGGGAACACACGAAATAGAGTTAAGATATGAAACTCCCGGATTAAAGCTCGGAATGGTTATTTCAGCATTTGGATGGTTGTTGTTCTTTTGCGCAGCGTATTATTATTGTATATATAACAAAAATAAAAGTAAAACCGGAGGTAGGTTATGAAAATAAAGCATTCACTTGTGGTACCTTGCTATAACGAAGAGGGTAATATTGATAATTTTCTAAAGCACACAAAAAAGGCTATGGAAGGCTATACCGACAGTTATGAAATTATATTTGTTAACGACGGCAGTAAGGATGAAACTCCGAAGAAGCTTCGCAAGCTTTTTGAAGAGAACAAGGATGTCAACATCAAGGTTATTAATTTTGCTCGTAATTTCGGTAAAGAGGCTGCAATGTATGCAGGCTTTACGCAGGCGGTAGGTGAGTATGTAACCGTTATTGATGCTGACTTACAGCAGGATCCTAAATATGCAGTCCAAATGGGCAGAATACTTGATGAAAACCCGGATTGTGATATGGTTGCAGCTTTTCAGAAAAAACGCAAAGAGGGTGCTTTTATCACTTTTTGCAAAACAGCTTTTTACAAGCTTATTAATAAGATAACCGAAGTAGATTTTATAGAGGATGCAAGCGACTTCAGAACAATGAGACACAGTGTTGTCGAAACGATTTTATCCTTAAAGGAATACCATCGTTTTTCAAAGGGCATATTCTCATGGGTAGGATATAACACTGTTTCTATTCCGTACGAGGTTAAGGAAAGAGAAAGCGGAGAGACTAAATGGAGCTTTAAAAAGCTTTTAAAATACGCTTTTGACGGAATAATAGCGTACACGGATGCTCCGCTTAAAATGCCTCTTTACATTGGTGCTTTAATGGTGCTTTTGTCTTTGGTTTTCCTTGTGTTGTTCTTTGTGGATTTTGCCGACGGCTTATACAGCGACCTTAGCTGTGTAGCTTCTGTAGTTTTCTTTGTCGGTGGAATTATTTGCGCTTGCGTGGGCGTTTTGGGCGTTTATCTCAGCAAGATTCACACACAGGTTAAAGAAAGACCTATATTTATTGCGAAAGAAATTTTAAGTTATGATAATGAAGATTAAAGAATTATTGATTAAATATAAAGAGCTGATTGTTTATGTTCTTTTCGGTGCGGCAACAACGCTTGTAAACTTTGCTGTTTATAAAGTTTGCAACCTTATTTTAGGTGAAGAATTATACCTTGTTTCAAATATTGTTGCTTGGTTTGCCAGTGTAATTTTTGCTTATGTTACAAATAAGCTTTGGGTGTTTGAAAGCAAATCGTGGAGCAGTAAGGTTATTCTTAAAGAAATTCCCTCTTTCTTTGCTGCGAGAGTTTTCTCCTTTGCAGTTGAAGAGGTGGGATTATTCTTGCTTGTTGATGTTATGGGCTTTGAAAGCTATAGTATCGAAATTTCGGACTTTACAATTGGCGGCAATATGATTGCAAAGGTTATTTTGGCTTTTGTGGTTGTTGTATTAAACTATCTGTTTTCAAAGCTTTTTATATTCAGAAAAAAAGAGAAATAATTATCGGCACTTCACTTTAAAGTGAGGTGCTTTTTTCGTAAAATAGCGTTGACTTTGCGAGTGTCGTATTATATAATGTTCAAAATGTTTTTTGGGGGGCATTCTCTGATGAGTACAGATTTTGTAAGAGCAGTTAAGAACAAAGGCGGTAAATATTTGTTTTGCTATTTTACGGGTAATGAGCCTGAAAAGGAATCTATCAATTATGCAGTGAGCGAGGACGGATATAATTTTAAACCGCTTAATGACAATAAACCGTTTTTGTTTAATCAAAAAGGTACAAAGGGTATTCGCGACCCTTATATTTTCAGAGCGCAGGACAACAGCTTTTATATAATCGGTACCGATATGAGAAGCGAAAACGGCTGGAGCTCAAACCACGCTATGTGCGTTTGGCACAGTGATGACCTCGTGAATTTTGAGCAGTATGAGCTTATTGATATGAACGAATACGGTCTCGAAGGCTCAGTCAGAACATGGGCGCCGGAGGTTATATACGACAAAGAAAAGCAGATGTATATGATTTATTGGGCAAACTGTCAGCATGACAAAGAAACAGACGAGTGGACGAATACAATTATGTGGTACGCATATACAAAAGACTTTAAAAAGCTTGAAACAAAGCCACAGATTCTTTACGCTCCACCGTGCGGCAAGGATGCCATTGATGCTGATATAATTGAGCACGACGGTACTTTCTATATGTACTATAAAGATGAAAACGAAAAGTACATCTGCTATGTGTATTCCGATAAGCTTACAGGTCCGTACATTGAACCCGTGAAGAAAAACATAACTGTTTTTGACGACCATACAGAGGGCTGCTGTATGTATAATATTGACGGCACAGATACTTGGGTTATGATTATGGACTCATATACTAAAGGAAAATATGTTATGCAGCAAACAGAAGATTTTGTGAACTTCAAAGCAGTTTGCAGTGATGACTACACGCTTGATTTTTCCCCGAGACACGGCTCCGTACTTAAAATAAGTGATGAAGAGTATAAAAGAATTATTGAGCGTTTTTAAAAAGGGTGATAGACTATGAGTATGGAAAACGGTGCCGTAGAGTTCTACAACATAAAGCAACAAAGTGAAGTTCACGACTTCGATTTGAAAATCCCCTTTGACGAGTATATCTATGAGGAAAAGCTCGAGGGAGCTTATGTCAGCATAACAGATTTTGGTGCAGGCGAAAATAAAGATTACACCGTAAACACAAAAGCCATTAACGAAGCAATAACTTTCGTCAGCTCAAAGGGTAAGGGTACTGTTTGTGTACCAGAGGGTGTTTTTGAATGCAGTACGGTAGTTCTTAAAAGCAATGTCAGGCTTTTTATAAAGGGCACCTTACAATGTATTGACTATGAAACCAACAAGAAAGCAAGCTCAAAGCTTGACGGTGGCGGCAATTATGTTGTAAGCAGTAAGGTGAGAAACGGTTTTGTGTTTTCGGAAAATGCCGAGAATATAACAATTTGTGGTGGTGGCAGAATTGCAGGTAACGGCGTCTCGTATTGTATGGCTGCAAAATCGCCCGAAAGGCTTTTGCCGCTTGAAAAGTTTCACCTTAAAACTTATATTATGCAATTTAGAAACAGAATTCGCTTTGAAAAGAAGAATAGCGGCAGAGTAAATCTTATTGAGTTTCAAAATTGCAAAGGTATTGATATACATAACATAGAGCTTTATGAAACTGCGAGCTGGACCTGTAACCTTTATTGCTGCAGTGATATTAATATAAATGATGTTGTAATAAACAATAATTACCACGTTGCAAACAGCGACGGCTTTGACCTTAGCTGCTGCAGTAATGCCACAATCAAGCATTGCTATATTGCAACAGGTGATGACGGACTTTGTATTAAAGCAGACGGAGAACAGGATGTTGAAAACATTCTCATAGAGGACTGTAAAGTAATGAGTCTTGCAAATTGCTTTAAAATTGGTACAACCGTTTACAAAGATGTAAAAAACGTTACCGTAAGAAACTGTACATTCTTTATGGATGGCACAACGGGTGGATACTCGGGCATTTCTATTCAGTCGGACTGTGGCGGCAAGGTGAGCGACATCACTTGTGAAAGCATAAAGATGTACGGCATCACATCACCGTTTCTGCTTTGGCTCGGAAACAGAAATCATCATATTCCCGGTGAGCTTAAAAATATAACGATAAAAAATACAGAATGCTTTGATGTATCACTTCCGTCTTGTATTACGGGTGTAATTCATAAGGGCGATGAGTATAATGTTGAAAATGTTCTTATCGAAAATGTAAAAGTATCTTACCGAGACAGCGATGAGGAAATATACACAAGAGAATCGGGAGTAGGGTATGAAGCTATGCTTGATTATCCCGAGATAACGAGAGTGAGCAGTATTTATACTGTTTCGCACGAGCTGTCGCCGTATTGGGAATTACCTGTTTACGGTCTTTTTGTAAGGCACGCTGAGGGCGTGATGGTTAAAGATTTTGAATGTAAACCTCGTTCTTGCAATAAAAGACCCTTCACAAATATTGCCTTATAAGGCTAAAATGCTGTATTTTTAGGCAAAAATACAATAAAAAACAGGTATAAACCAAAAGAAAATAAGCAAGTATACAATTATGTATAAAAAGTGAGTTTTCCTGTCAAAAAAATATTGACAAACCTTTTAAGATAAGATATAATACCAAAGTGTGCGATTATGCGCACTACCATATTTATAAGAAAGGAGATGCTACATTTGCCAACCTTTAACCAGTTAGTTCGCAACGGTAGAGAAACACTTGTTAAGAAGCCAAAGGCTCCGGCTCTTCTTAAGGGTCTTAACTCAAAGAAGAATGTTATGACAGACCATAACGCTCCTCAGAAGCGTGGTGTTTGTA
>CAZNQI010000069.1:0-7800 GCA_964575375.1 uncultured Faecalibacterium sp. | reverse complement strand
ACACATCTGCTTTTGTTTTGCTTTTTGGTCTGCGCTTAGTGGGCAGTCCCTTTTGATTTAAATAAAACTTATTTTGTAAGAGCGTTAACTGTTATGCTTTCAATTTGAGGAGCTACAGCTGTCATATCGTTAAAGATTGTGTTGCCCGAGTTTGTGAGAGTAACTGTGTTGTCGCCTGCCTTAAGCTTTAACGAGAAAGTCATAGTCTTATAGGTGTATTTGCTGTAGGTGTTTCTGCAGAATACATCTTGACTTTCGCCGTTTGCAGTAACGGTAACATATCTTTCGATAAGGTCAACGTTGTAGGAGTGAACGCCACCCTCAGCGTTGTTAGCATAGTTTACTGTAACTCTGTATGCACCGTCTGTCGGTACATTAACTGTGAAAGTACCTGCACCGCCGTTTGAGGTAATACCGTCAATGTATGTAACGCCGTATTTGTCGGTGTTAACGGTTGCTCCGTCTGAAAGTGTAATTTCGGATGCTGTTATTTTCTTTGTGTATGCGCTGTCGTCTGTTTTTGAAAGCTTGCAGGTCATATCTGTAGAACCGAATTCGATTTCGTTAAGACCACGTCTTAAATAGATAATATCGCCGTTTTCCACTGTAGCCTTAACGCCGTCTACGCTGATTTCTGCTGTTTCCTTGTTCATTGAAAGCTTATAGTAGCCGTCGTAAGGTGCAACTGCAAGGAAAGCACTGCCGTCGTTTGAATCGTCTAAAACAGAGATTTCGCTTTGCTCGGTGTGCTTTGATACAAGCATACTGTCGAGTACGAATGTACCGTCGTTGTGATAGAATTCTATAGTATGATTACCTGCTGAAAGCTCTTTTGTTATAGTCATAACAGAGGTGTATTCGCTCTTGATTGTGTTTTCAAGCGAGATGATTTCCTCTTTGCCGTCTATAATCATCTTGACGGTTGCATAATCTCTGCCGTCAGGGTTGCCCCAAGAATCGTTGTGCTTGCCGAAGATGATATCAAGGTCGTATACGCCGCTTTTTGAAGTTTTGAATGTGAGCTTAACGCCGTCGCCCTCGTTTTCAAAGCCGCCTGTCATACCCTTTTGCTCGCCTGTTGTAGCGTAAGCACTGTCGTAGGTGTAAGCATTGCCTTGAAGCTTGCCGTTTTCAAATTCGTATCTTACAGGGATGTTCTTATTTCTGATAGTTTCAGCATTTTCGTCATACTCTGAAACAGTTATGAAATAAACTGCGTTTGAGTCTGTAGCATCAAGATTGATGTTGAGCTTGCCGAAGGTCGGTACAGCAGAATATTGCTTTAATGTGATAGGAGAGGACACTATACCTGTAAGACCCTTGTAGTACACATATTCAACCTTAACGGTAACCTTTGAGCCGAGGTTTGTCTCGTCGAGATTTGTAATTTTAACGGCTCTCTTATTTTCGCTGCCCGTTACAATGATGTCGATTTCATCCTTTGCATCGTTTATGCTTGCGATACCTGTGTAGGGTAATCTCCAATCGTAGTCGTATCTGTTGCTGTCTTTAGTAGCAGAAACCTCTGTGTAAAGTCTTTGACCTTCCATTTCAGCGTACTTACGATAGAGCCACCAGTTTGAGTTAGGGGAGTTGTCGTCAGCAGCAGTGTCGTTGAGATTGTTTGCAAGTCTCCAGAAAGCAACGTTGCCGTATACACCCGTGTTTTCCATAGCTTCGATATATTGAAGCATAAGAGACGGGTCGCCGCATTCTTCCATACAGCCGTATTCGGTAACAATAATTGGAAGTTCATCTATGCCTAAGGAAGCTTCAATTCTTCTGTAATCTTCAACGTGAAGCTCCCAATCGGGAATCGACCATACGCTGAGCTCGTGGTAGATTGTAATTTCGGGAACACAGTTGTTTTCTTTGCAATAAGTGAAGAAGCCTTCAATTTTATCCGTTACATAGTCGCAAAAGCCGGGACCGCCGATTTTTGCGTCGGGAGCTATTGATTTTACTAAATCGTATGTAATTTTCCAAGCCTCGTAGAAGTTTTGTCTGCCGGTATCATCGTATTGAACATATCCGTCAACATAATTGCCGAACCAAACGGCGTTATCGCATTCGTTAAAAATGCAATATACTATATTATCGGAGTAATCTTGAGCTTCGATATATTTTACCTTTTCTTCAACAATAGGAAGATAGCGCTCGTAAAGGAATTCTTTCCAATCATAAGTACCGTTTTTGCGCATTTCCATAATTTCGTCGTAGCAGTAGTACCAAGTATCGAAAGCATCCTGCAGATAAATTACAACATAGTCGCATTCGTCAAGCTGCTCTTGAAGATTTTCAACATCACCTGTCGGATGCTGAAGACCGCCGACAACCTTTTGCGAAACAGAAGAAATATCAAGGCTGTTCGTCATAGCTTCGGAAGGAACACCGTTTTCTGCAAGACCGTAAAGAAAGCCGGTGGCTTTGGTGCTTATTTCGCCGAGTGTTTTTGAAGCATCAACATTGAGTGTTGTTGTGCCGACCAAGGGGATCGACTCAAACATAAGAATGATTGTTAAAAAGAAGGTGATAATTTTGGACATCGTAACATCTCCTAAATTAATATTTTTTTATATTTTAGCACATTTTGAATTTTCAAGCAATATTTTCCAAAAAACTTATTTGGCTTTTTATAAAAAATGTCCAAGCGCTTTTAGGACGCTCGGACAAACAATGAACAAAAATTAATTTAATGCACTGATGAGGGATCTGATCCAATCACCAATTATTACAAGAATAGCAGTTATGTCTTCCCAAAACATAAGAAGAGACCAATCCGGCTCCGGATTTTCAACTTGAGCTTTAATTTCCAACATAATATATTTCCTCCTTTTCTTTGTAAGTCTATTATATACTTTAGTTAACAATTTGTCAATATATTAAGCTCGATTACTGATGCAGTACAGTTATAAAACTTATGTATAACTATTCTGTTCCCCTAAGCCGAAGCTTACAGAAAGAGCCTTATCTATTTTATACATTTCACTTTTATCGAGTATGCCCATTTTTTCACGAAGTCTTCTTTTGTCAATGGTTCTGACCTGTTCAAGAAGAACTATTGAATCCTTCGCAAGTCCGCAATCGTGTGCATTAACGTGAATGTGAGTGGGCAAATCCGTTTTAAAACGCTGACTTGTTATGGCAGCGGCAATTACGGTGGGGCTGAATTTATTTCCGACATCGTTTTGAACTATAAGAACAGGTCTTATACCGCCTTGCTCGGAACCGATAACAGGGCTGAGATCTGCATAATAAATTTCACCTCGTTTAATTGTCATAAAGCATTCCTCCAATGATAAACTTTGTTACATCAATAGTTTATCCCTTATAATCTCACTTTAAACAAGGGGAGCGATATTATTTTATGCAATTGGTAATAAAAAGTGAACGTGAAAAAGTGAGTACACCTGTAAGCCGGGTTCTGTCATTTAAGGCAATTATCTATCCAGACTGCAAATTGCTCTGCAGTTCAAGCCACCTGTCGGTTTAGCGTCCAGCTAACGCATTATATCCTGTCGGTGTTGCTTCGGGTAGGGTTTACATGGCCACACAGTCTCCTGTGTGCCGGTGAGCTCTTACCTCGCCTTTCCATCCTTACCGTGAAAACACGGCGGTTTATTTCTGTTGCACTTTCCCTAAGGTCGCCCTCGGCGGCTGTTAGCCGTTACCCTGCTGTATGAAGCCCGGACTTTCCTCATAAGACTGCATCTTAATGGGCAGCCTCACGCAATTGCCCGGTGTACTCACGAATTTATATTGTACTCAAAAAAATTTTTTTGTCAATTCTTAATAAAGTCTTAAAAGCTGTTTAAAGATTTATAAAACACTTGAACTTTAGTTACTTTTAGGGTAAAATAATTAAAAAGTATAAAATATTCTCTAAATCAAAATATGGCGTAAAGCCTTTTGAGGTGATATAATGGACGATATGTTTTTTGACGATAGAAAAAAAAGAGAAAAAAGCGTTAACAGTAATAACGTTTTACCTGATACCGATAATAGTGAAGCAGAGGAATTTAATCTGACATTTAAAAGGAGACAGACCTCGCAAACATATGAAAAGAGAAGCTCGGGTTTTGTTGTAGATTTGCCGGAGGATGAAGTAGGGGATGTTTATTCTCAAGCACAAAGCAGAGTACCCCAAGGACAAAGAGTAGCAAGCGACAGAACACCCCAAGGACAAAGGGTAGCAAGCGACAGAACGCCCCAAGGACAAAGGGTAGCAAGCGACAGAACGCCCCAAGGACAAAGGGTAGCAAGCGACAGAACGCCCCAAGGACAAAGAGTAGCAAGCGACAGAACACCCCAAGGTCAAAGGGTAGCAAGCGACAGAACGCCCCAAGGACAAAGAGTTGGTGGCGACAGAAGCGTACAGGGCAGAAGAGAGCCGTCAAATGCTCAAAGGCAGCAAAACGCCGCTGTAAGAAGAACTCCTATTTATAAAGAGCCTCCAAAGAAAAAGAAATCCTTAAAAAAGATTGTCGGCTTAAGTGTTGCGGCTGTTATTTTAATTTTTATCCTTGGTATTTTTGCTTATGGATATTCTGCTTTAGGCGGTCTTACTTATACGGAGATTGAGGATGAAAACGCATATATTGATGAAAGCACACTCGTTTCGGATTCAGCTGTGAGAAATATTTTGTTTATCGGCAGCGACGAAAGAGAGGGCCTTGGCGGTCAGCGCTCGGATTCAATGATACTTTTCTCGATAGATACTAAAAATAAGCAAATTAAGCTCACATCCTTTATGCGAGACAGTTATGTTTATATCCCCTCGAAGAATTACAGTACCAAGCTTAATGCGGCGTATAATTACGGTGGAGCACAGCTTTTGATTGATACTATAGAATATAATTTCCATATTAAAATAGACGATTTTGTTATGGTAGATTATAACGCTTTCAAACAGTTTGTAAATTTGCTTGGCGGTATTACCGTTGACGGTGTTACTGAAAAAGAGGCAGAGTATATGAGAGTTCAAGTTAATATACCTGAAATTCAAGAGGGCACAAACGAAATGGACGGCAGAGCTGCTATGTGGTATTGCCGTATACGTTATGTTGACGATGATTTCCACAGAACACAGCGCCAAAGAAAGGTGCTTACGGCAATTATAAGTAAGGCTGCAAAAACCAATTTATTTAAGCTTATTGATATTTGCAAAGAAATATTACCGAATATATCAACTAACCTTGAAAGAAACGATTTAATGAGCCTTGCTGTCGGTGCTTTGTTTAAGTATATGAGATACGATATTGTTCAGCAGCAGGTACCGGCTCCCGGAACCTGGAGTAATGCAAGAATATCCGGTCAGGACGTTCTTAAAATGGACTTTGAAGAAAACAGAGCCATACTTAAGGAGTTCATTTACAATAAGGTTGAAACCGAAGAAGAAAAGTAAGGTAGTTAAGCACTAAACAATATAAGGGACAGGTTAGCTGTACGTTTTGTACGGCTGTAATCTGTCTCTTTATATTTTTATACCCATTCCGCCTGTTTTTACATCAATAGACACTCTTTTTAGTTTGACATAAGAATATTAAATTTGTATAATTGTGGCATAAAAAGCTGAGGGGTGTTCAATATGTTCAAATTTTTCAGAAAAATAGATATAATGTCGTCGATTGCACAGCTGCTTGTTGTGGTTTTGCTTTTGCCGTTTATTGCGATATTGATAAGGCTTATAATGCCCGATACAATCGGTAATTTTATAACGGGAATTTTGGGTGAGATACCCGTTATAAGCGTAGGCTCCGATCTTTTTGAAAATTTCAGTAATTCACAATCGATTAATGTTTTTGACTATTTCAATACTATTATTGATGTAGCGGGAAAGAATATGATTGAAATGACAATCATCGGTCTTTGCGTTTATGATTCAAGAAGATTGTTTTCGCTGATAGGCATAAAGGGCTTGCCCATTATATCAACGGTTGTGGGTGTTTTTGTGGGTTGCTTTTGTCTTAGATGGATAAACAGTGAAGAAATGTATATGTATATGCTGGCAGTTTTGCTTATTATTACAGCCGGTGTTGTTATATTCGTTGTTAAGGGACATTTCTTCAAATGGTTTTGGGATTTCGGTCTCGGAACAGGAATGGCAGTAATAACTGCCACTGCAACAAGTGGCTTTTTGAGCGTTCTTTCGCTTATGATTAAAGGTGGCTTTGATACATTTTGGGTGGGCTTTGAAGCTATGCTATTAACACTGTTTCCAATGGTGCTTTGTCTTGTTGTTGATTTGATATTCTTCGGTAGCACAAAAACGGATTAACAGAGCTTTAGATAACAGCACAAGACATTCAAAAGAAATAATGTAAATTTATTGCTTAATAAGATATGTTTTTTCAGCGATACAGCAACGAGCAGTGTCGCTGAAATTTTTTGTATTGGCATATTCACAAATTCGTCGGTTATATAAAAATATATTTTGTATAAATTGTTAAAAACATTGACCTTTAATTGTTTGTGTGTTAATATATGATTTATAAAATGAGAAAGGAGATGATATGATGAGTAAAGACTCAAAGAGCTTATCTTTAGATAATGCTAAGTCTTTTATTACACATATCAAAACGTACTGGAATACACCGCCTGAAGGCAAGTATGTTCCGTACAAAGAATACAAGGATGTAGTTTTTGCAGTTGGCAGTAACTATATGGGCTCAAAGGTGCTCGAATATGTAGGCTTCTGGGCAACCTGCTATCTTATTATGGCACACTATAAGCTGCCGTATCTTACCTTTTCTGTTATCGGTATTCTCAATATGCCGCTTGGTTATGTTTCGGCTCTTATTTGGTGGCTCGTTTGCGATAACCTCGGCTTTATGCCTAAAAAGACGGAAAAGCGAATTTATCTCATATACGGACTTATGATGCTTTTTGGCATATCGACACTTGTGTTCGACTATTCACTTTTGTTTAATCAAGCAAGTCCCTTTATTACATATCTCAACGGTCTTGAGGGTATGAGTGCCACAGCTTGCTTTAAAACCTTTGGTACACACTTCCTTTACACCGGCTGGGTAGGTGCAAGAAATATTTTCTGGCGTAAAAAGCTCGTTCCGAAGTACGGCAGATATAAGTATTCTCTTTACTGTGATGTTGTGCCGAAGTGCATAATGGTTATCCTTGTAGGCTGGCTTCCTGTTTACAATATCCCGGATGTTGCAACGAGAGTATGGGTTGCAAACCTTATGTTCGCTACATATAACGTATTCGGTTTCGCTAATAATATGGAAACCTGCACAAGAAGCATCAGCCCTAATCTTCAAGAAAGAATTCTCATAAGAAGCTATCCTGTTAAGATTTCACACATTTTCAACTCAATTCTTTCTATTGTACTTCCTGCCATTATCGGTATGCTTCGTCATGGCTGGTACGATATAAATATGTACAGATTTGTTATCCCTATAACATTTATCATTTCTGCTGTTTTCACAATGTATTTCGCAGGCAGAATTCAAGAAAGAATACCACAGCCGCCTGTTGAAAAGAAAGCACAGATTAAATTCTGGGACGGTATGTTCGGTGTTCTTAAGAATAAGTATCTTCTCATAAATACGGTGGTAGGTCTTATAGACTCGCTCGGTAACGGTATGCTGCCGCTTGCAACAATTCTGTATCTCTACACCTTCCGTCTTGACGGTCTGCCGTACAGCCTTATCGTTGCACTTATTTCTTTTGCAGGTACTCCGCCCGATTTGTTCTCACCGTATTTCCTCAAGAGATTCTCTTACAAGCAGATTATGATATTCTATCAGCTTTCAAGAGGTATCGGCAATCTTATTAATGCCT
>CAZNQI010000068.1:3213-7862 GCA_964575375.1 uncultured Faecalibacterium sp. | reverse complement strand
ACATACGCCTTCGGGGCGAAGAAAACGCCTTCTGCATCTTAGTGGGCAGCCCCTTTTTTTAGCTGTTAACTATAGTGTCCTCAATGCCGTTTGCAATCGCCTCGGCGAACAGTTGTTGGTTTTGCGTCTCAATGAGAGCGTAGCATTCGGTGTCGTTTGTCATAAAGGCTGTTTCTACAAGTACACTCGGACAATCTTCAAGCCTTGTAACGCTGAAGGGATAATACATCGTGCCGTCCGAAATGTCATCAAAATATTCTGTTTGACCGTAGTAAATGCTGTTTTTTAACGCTGTGAGAAGACGGTTGTAGATGTTTTGAGCGAGCTTTTGTGAAAACGGCTTGTAGTAGTAGGTCGATGTGCCGATTTCGTTTTTGTTCGTTGAGCCGTTACAATGAATTGCAACAAATAAATCGGGCTTTAGTGAACGTGCAATAGCTTTCCTTTCCTCGAGTGAAAGGGTACTGTCGCCGCCTCTTGTCATATAAACCGTTGCTCCCTTGCTTTCAAGTGCGAGCTTTGTGTAATATGCAATAGCGTAGTTTACATTCTTTTCGTGTACAGCACCGGAAAGTCCCAAAGCACCGGGGTCGGTACCACCGTGTCCTGGGTCGAGAAGAATAACCGTACCCGAAAGCGACTGAGGCTTGTTGTGAATGGTAATTACCATATTGCCGTTTGCATCGTATTCGAGAGAGTAACCGTAGTAAACGCCTGCCTGCCTTAAGGGAAGTGTCAAGGTGATAACATCACCCGTAGAGCCCCAAGTGGCAGATGAGACAACATTACTGCCACTGCAATCAATGCTTCCTGAGGCAGCACCTGTGTGGTAGAAGGTAAACTGAATGTAATTTGCTGTGAACGATGAAACATTGTATAGCTTTGAATGAGCCCTGTAATAGTCTTGTGGAGAGTAATTGAAATGATACGGTATCTTCCAAGTGCTTGAAAGAGTGATTTTTAACGTACCGTTGTTGCTTTCTGATGAAAGAACATTTAAAGTGTTGGATGGCAAGTCAATTCTTTCGATAAGGCTGACATCTTCTCTTTTTACCTTTCTGCCCGAAGACAGCTCGTAGAAATATACCATTTCCCCCTCTTCGCTGTTATATGCTTCGCTTTCAGCTGTAACATAGTCCATTGTTCCTGAAACCAAAGGCGTGTAGTAGGGTACATAAGTATCGTCGTTGTCTATAAGCGGCCAGGTGTTTGCGTACGGTACGGTTACTATGCACATCTGTGAGCCTGTGTATGTGCCTTGCTGCGGCGATACAATATTATTTGTAGTTGTTGCTTGTGTGGTGCTGTACTGCGTTGTGGAATATGCTTCGCTCGGAAGGTCGGGAACATAATTTTCAATAACAACTCTTGTTGTGCTTTGCATTTCGGTTGTGCTTTCGGCATCCGTTATCGGTGAGGTTGTGGTAATCGTCTCGCCTGCGACTATTGCCGCACCCTTTTGCTGAACCGAAACATCACCGTACGAGCCGATAACCGTTATCATACCAAGAGATGCAATTTCCTCTGCTGTTTTTGGCATTGTAACGTTTGCAACAAAGACGGTATAGCAAAGATTTTCTTTTTCTGCAGGCTTTGCTTCAAAGGTTTCTGTGCCGACCTTAACGGAAATTTCCGCCTTTGAAAAAGCAACAACCATAATTTTTATCTTTTCGCCGGGCTGTGCAACAATGTCGCTTGTTGGCAAAACGGTGCTGATAATATCACCCGAAAAATCGAAGTTGATTTTGTACTGAATTTCTTTTCCTGCTCCTGTGAAAGTGAAGACATTTTCACCCTCTTTTAAAGAAAGGGTAATTTTTTTGCTTGCAGTGCCTTTTGAGGTTATTTGCTTTGAGTCCATATAAATCGGGAAAAGATTTGAACCGTATACTTCGATTTCCTTTGTAAATTCCGAAGTGCTTTCTGTTTGACCGTTATATCCTGTTATTGCAATTTCACGAAAAGCGAGATACTCGTTTATACCGTTTGTAATATATTCCTTAACAGCGGAAAAAGAGCCTTGAGTATCTTTTTGTATTGCTGAATAACCCGAAAATGCTCGAAGGGAAAAGGCTTCAAGAGAGTTAAGGTTATAAAGTATTTTTAACGGCAGAGCACAGGCTGTTTCATCCTTTACTGTTTTTGAAAAGCTTATGTTAAAGCAAAGCTTAAAGCCTTTTTCTTTTGCAAAGCTGTTCCAAAGCTTCGCTTTTTCTGTGTCATCCGTGTCGGATACGGTGAGATGTATGCTGTACAGATCGTTTGCTTTTAAAGATGAATAATCGTAGTTTAGCGAAAGGGATACATATAAAACGCTGTTTGGCAAAATTTCTTTAATTTTAGAAATTTTTTCTTCCAAAGCATCAGCAGAAAAATCCTTACTATCGCAGAAAAGGAACCCGTCGCAGACGATAGAAAGCTTGCTTAAGGTGTCTTCGGGTAAAGAAAGACTACATTCGAGATAAACCGAAAGTCCCTTTTCTTTTATGGCGCTTGCGATATTTTCAATTGCTGTGAGCTTTTCGTTAGAAAATTCATTATCGGCACTTGAAAAATATTCGCTTTTTAAGAATACACTTGAATAAATTGCAGTGTCAATGCTTTTAATGACCTTTTGAGTGCTTTTGTTTTCAATATCAAAAGCAATGTCGCTGGTTTCTTTGAGGTGTAAAGCGTTGGGAATGTTTGTTGCTTTTACGTTTTCCGAATTTGTAAGAATTTCGTCGGCGTTTAAAGTAGTGCTGGCACTTTCAAAGGTTTGCTGAAGCTTGCTTTTATCAAAAAAATGTATTGTCAAAATAACACTTGTTATAAATACAACAAATGCTGTTATCAGTAAAATCGTATTTCTTATTTTTTTCATTATCCATCATCTTTCGCTTTTTTGATAGTGCTATTGTAGCACACTTTTTATATTATTTAACTGCTTTGACATAAAAGTTTTAGAAAAGTTTATATATGAAGCGCTGTACAGTGCGAAACCGTCGCAGTCTTTTTCGTAAAGGCACTCTATTTGCCTTTTTAAAACATCATCGTTTTCTATCCATTCGTTTTTGCCTACTCCTGCAAATGTGTCAGCTTGTCCGACCTTGTAAAGAGAAAGACCGATAACGAGCTTTGTGTTGCCGCTGTTCGTAATTTCGCACCACGATGAAAGACATTCCTCGAATGGCATTGTTTCGTTTTCAAAGCCGAAATATATTTGAGGAATGATTATATCACAAAAGCCGTCCTTTTGACACCACGAATAAACATCGGCATAAAGCTCATTGTATGCTTTGTCTATGCTTGCGCAAGGACTTATTGAAAATACCTTGTCATCGCCGTGAGCTTTAACGCATGAATATATCGCTTTTATAAGGCTGTTTACTTGCTCTCGTCTGTAGTCTGCAAGAGATAGTGAGCCACCGTTTTTTATGTATTCACTATATTGCTCTTTGTCAAAATCATTGCACTTTTCAGGATAGAAATAATCGTCGATGTGTATACCTTTTATGTCGTAGTTTTGCATCAGCTCTTTTACTCCGTCTATTATCAGCTTTTGAACTTTTAAAGAAGCGGGGTTAAAATATATTCCGCCGTTTAAAACAACGACATCCTGTGTACTGCCTTCGTTGTACCAAATTTTTGCACTGTTGCTGTCGCAAAGAGATGAAATATCATCCTCAGCACTTACTCTGTACGGGTTTATCCATGCGTGAACATTGATATCGTAGCTTTTGGCAATGTCGATTACAATTTCCAATACATCAAACGGCATTTCTTCTCCTTGAGTACCGCAGACATATTTGCTTGATGGGAAAAGCTCAGATTTATACAAGGCGTCTGCAAATGCTCTTACATGAACGAAAACATCGGTAACGGAGATTTCTTTCATATTTTGAAACAAGGAATCAATATATTTTCTGTAGCTCTCTTCGTCTTGTCTGTCCTTTGTTACCGAAAGCTCAAGATATGACAGCCAAGAGAAGATGAAGTTTTCATCCTCGGAGTCGCCGTCTGGAATGATGTTTGTACTTTCGTAATCATCATCCTCATACGCTGCAGATTCGTGAAAAGAAATGTTACTGTCGCCGTCGTCGTCATACAGACTACCACAGCCGTAAAGTGAAAAACACAAGGCGAGTATTAAAAAAACAGCAGATACTTTTTTCATTATACTTCATTCCTTTCTTTTGAGGTCTTGACATAAGAAAAAAAACAATCTAAAATAAGATAGTATAAAGTGCAGATTTAAGGAGACTTACTATGGCTATTAAAACTATAAATAAGTTGGACACAAGGGATGAGGGCTTTTCCAATCCCGTTGATTGTCCCGAGTGCAAAATCAATACTCCGATGAAGATTATTGCAGCTATAGACAAATCTATAGTAGGCAAAATCAAAAAGGAGGATAAGGATACTGTGGTTGCTGTGTGTCCGAGATGTGCGAGTGTGTTTACGCTCAGCAAAAACTATTATAACGAAAGAGCAAACGGTACGACGGTAACGATGACCGAAAGCGATTTGAATTTGCTTGTAAGAGGAAAAAATGATTTATAATGCTATTATTCTTTATTTTATCATAATTTCTCTTTTTGCGATAGTGTTTACTGTAATTGATAAAAAAAGAGCTGTAAAAAATAAATGGCGTGTTAGAGAAAGTACAC
>CAZNQI010000068.1:0-3203 GCA_964575375.1 uncultured Faecalibacterium sp. | reverse complement strand
AGTACACTTTTTTTGCTTGCTTTTTTGGGCGGCTCTTTCGCCGAGTATATTACAATGAAAACAATTCGCCATAAAACAAAGCATAAGCGTTTTATGATAGGGCTTCCCGCTATAATGCTTTTGCAGGTGCTTTCAATTTTTGCGTTTTTTATTTTAAATGAGAATTTGTGATACAACAAGACCTATAACACCTGGTATTCCCATAAAGGCACCAACGGCAAGACTTATGTAGTTTACGGGTATGCTCACAGCCGTAATATCGGTTAAAAGATTAACAAGAAACAAAGAGCCCACACCGCTTAAACACGAAAGAAAGAAATTTTTGAAAAAATGTTTTGTTTTTTTGCATATCAAGAGTATTAAAACAGAAAACAGTGCTATTGAACCTAAAACGAAATAAGATAAATCAGACAAAGAAAAAACCACCTTTCTGTTTAAATAATATAACATAAAAATTAATATTATGAATAGGAGACAGCTAAAATGAAAATTTTAAAACTCAAGCCAACAATCAAGGATTATATTTGGGGGGGA
The DNA here is from genome assembly GCA_964575375.1 of uncultured Faecalibacterium sp. Lineage (GTDB taxonomy): Bacteria > Bacillota > Clostridia > Oscillospirales > Acutalibacteraceae > UBA6857. Next base: position 2,669 of record CAZNQI010000068.1, on the reverse strand, counting down.
ACAAGACTCAGCAAGGAATACGGTATGGTATGCTTTACCGACAGACAGGCAGAGGCGTGGGTGCTTTCATGCCACGGCGACGGCGAGTGTGAAATTGAAAACGGCGAGTTTAAAGGCAGAACACTTTCTGATGTTCTTGCAAATGAGGGCAAGGGCTACCTCGGCACAAACTGTGCAAAGTTCCACAATTTCCCTATACTTATAAAGCTTATTGATGCAAAGGATAACCTTTCCGTGCAGGTACACCCCGATAACGCTTACGCGCTCGAGCATGAGGGTGAATACGGCAAAACCGAAGCTTGGTATATTGTGGACTGCGACGACGATGCAGAGATAATTTACGGCTTCAAAAAGGATATCACAGAAGAGCAGTTCAGAAAATCAATTGAAGAAAATACGCTTTTAGAATATGTTAATCGCGTTAAGGTTAAAAAGGGAGACATCTTCTTCATTGAAGCAGGTACTCTTCACGCAATTTGCAAGGGTATTTTGCTTGCAGAGGTTCAACAAAACTCAAATACAACCTACAGAGTGTACGACTACGGCAGACTTCAAAACGGAAAGCCGAGAGAGCTTCATATAGAAAAAGCAATTGATGTAACAAGTCTCAAGGCGATAAATGCAGACGGTAAGCCTCTTGGTGCTACAATAGATAAAGGCTCTTACAGCGAGACCTTGCTTACGGAGTGCGAGCTTTTCAAAATGTGGCGTCTTGATGTAAAGGAAAAAGCCGAGGTTGTGGCCGATGAGACATCTTTCGTGTCCTTGGTTGCACTTGACGGCAACGGTGTTGTTATGCAAGGCGATACCTGTGTTACACTTTACAAGGGCGACAGCTTGTTTATTCCTGCTTCTTCGGGCAAATTTGAAATTTTAGGAGACGTTACGGTTCTCGTTTCAAGAGTGTAAAAAGTTATCTGTCCGTATTGACAAATATACTTTAGTGTATTATTATAGTAATATAAAGATATCTTCAGGGCGAGGTGCAATTCCTCACCGGTGGTAATGAGCGAAAGCTTTAGCCCACGAGCAAATGCAGATTCGGTGCGATTCCGAAGCCGACGGTATAGTCCGGACGAAAGAAGAATACAAGCTTTATAATTGTATTTTATGCCCACGGTATTTTTGCTGTGGGTGTTTTTTATTGTTCGTTTTTATGATTGTTAAAGGGTGGTTTTATGAAGAAAACAAGTCAAAAAAGCATTGAAAGAATAGCGATTATTGGAATGCTGAGCGCTGTAAGCTTTGTGCTGTTTTTGTATGAAATTCCGCTTGTGCCGTCGGTATCGTTTTTGAAGCTTGATTTAAGCGATATACCTGCTCTTTTTGCAGGGGTGGTATACGGGCCGTGGAGTGCCGTTATAATTGAGCTTTTGAAGAATGTTATCGAGCTTATTTTTAAAGGCTTCGGTTCGCAAATGGGCTTTGGCAACCTAATGAATTTCATTGTCGGCTGTGCTTTTACAGTTCCGTTTTCAATTTTGTTTTCTAAGCTCTCGAAAAAAGATATGACGGAAAACAAGGCTCTTTTGCTTTCGGGTATAATATCGCTGATTGTTATTGTCGTACTCGGTATCGGTGCAAATTTCGTTATAGCACCATTGTTTTTTAAATACTTTATGGGTGTTACCGTTGAGGGTGAAACGCTTTATACGGCTGTTGCAACTGCAACAATACTCAATTTTATAAAAGGTGTAATGCTTTGTATTGTCAGCTTCCCTATGGTAAAGGTGCTGATAAAGAGAGTCGGAAGCTTAATAAAATAATTTACTAAAAGTAAAAGGCCGCAGTTTTTTCTGCGACCTTTTTTGGTTACTGTACGTTTTGCTTTGCAATTTCTCTTGCACTGGGTTGTCTTGGCTTAATGTCGCCTGACTTTTTGAGTGCATTCTTTGTGAGTACCGGACCGAAAAGCTCGTATATGAGAACACCGAAAAGCACGATATTTCTGATAAGTGTACCCTCTTCACCGAGCGATAATGCAGTAATTGACATACCGAGTGCAACACCTGCTTGTGGCAGGAGAGTTATACCGAGATACTTCTTTATGTGCGGCTCGCATTTTGAAACGAGAGCGCCGAAATATGCACCGAAGTATTTACCGAGTGAACGGAAGATGATATAAACCACGCCGATGCCGATGATTGCAAGCTCGCCAAAAACAGAAAATTCAAGCTCTGCACCGCTTAGTACGAAGAACAAAATGAATAACGGAGCTGTCCACTTATCTGTCTTTTCCATAAGCTCCGAGGAAAAATCGCAGACGTTGCAGAAAATTGTTCCGAGCATCATACATACAAGCAAAGGAGAGAATGAGATATGAACCGAGCCTAATGTGTACTGAAGCTTTGAAAGCGCAACGGCTAAAATTATTGCAGTTACAACGATAGCCTGACGCTTTGTGTTGGAGTGGAAAAATCTTTCGGCGAAAGATAAAAACCAACCGAGCACAGCACCTAAAATAAGCGACAAAACAATTTCAATAAGAGGGTCAACGATGATTGATACAAGGTTGAAAGCTCCACTCTTAAGAGCTTTTGCAACACCGAGAGATACGGCAAAAATGATAAGTCCTACAGCATCATCAAGTGCTACGATAGGCAAAAGAAGTGAGGTTAGCTTGCCTTTAGCTTTGTATTGACGAACAACCATAAGAGTTGCAGCAGGTG
>CAZNQI010000067.1:1937-8069 GCA_964575375.1 uncultured Faecalibacterium sp. | reverse complement strand
GAAGCATAGGTTGCAAGCTTTATTTTTTTACCCGGACAAAATGTATTAACTGCTTTTATTAATCCGATAGTACCTATTGACACCAAGTCTTCAATACCTATACCCGTATTTTCAAACTTTCTTGCTATATATACAACCAAACGAAGATTATGTACAATTAACAGCTCCCTTTTTTGAGTGTTGCCGTTTTCTATTTCAGCTAATATTTCTTCCTCTTGCTGTTTTGTGAGTGGTGCCGGAAGCTTTTCAGAGCCGTTTACATAATAAACCTCCGAGTCCCCCTTTTTACCCCAAAGCTTGATTTTTTCCGCAATACCTTTTAAGAAATTCACAATAGTTCTTTTCATAGTTTTTTCTCGCTTTCTTTCATATATTTTCAAAAATTTCATCACACAATAGCATATCGTAATCTCCGTTTTTTATTTCATTTTCCGTTACACCTATAAGAACGTCCCTTTTAACAAAGCTCTTTTCGATGCCTTTTATTTTAATGCTGTCTGCTCTGAATATCGGTATCAAATAACCACCCGAAACCGTATTGCAGGGTATGAAACGTACTTTTTTGTTGCCTATGTATTGAATTTCCGTACTTTTTATATCAAGCTCGCAAAGACTTTTTATGCTTTTCCCGCTTACAATAAGCACACTGTCGCCCGTGAAAGGGTCTTTTAAGGAATTACCCGTATCGAGAAAGGCTCGCAAGGATAAGCTTTTTTCTCCAACGGTAAGGACCGTTTCAAATATTCTGCTTTTGGGTGTTTTAAATTCCCAAAAAGCACTTATACCCTTTATCACAAAATAGCACAGCACGCTCAAAAGAACCAAGGTTAAGCTATTTATATCAAGATACAAAATACTGTCGCTGAAATACATAACGGTTGGCGAAAAAGCATACCAAACAGCCATCATAAGCCCTGCAAAAATAAAGTTTACAAGAAAAAACAAGCTGTACAATTTAAAAAAGTGCTTTCGGCTTCTAATTTTAAAGGCGCAAAGAATAAAAATTGCGGCTGCCGTAAGTCTCAAGACAACAGACAGAACCGTGTTTATTTCTCCGAGAAATATAACAAAAGAATATACCCCGCCCAAAAGAGAGGACAGCACCATTCCGAGTCTGCCGGCGTCTTGCTTTGCTAAAAAGGCTGTAGAAAAAAGAAGTATGTATGTTATGTAGGTATTTATTATAAACAGTACATCGGCATATATTACTCCCGTCATTCGCATCACCCATAATATTATAAGCCTTATAATGTAAAGATTATGTCGATTAAAAGAAAAAAATAAAGCAGCCACAGAATTAACTGTAGCTGCTGAATGGCTTTAATAATATTAAACTTAAATTTACTTACGCACCGAAAAGAACAAGCAAAGATGACACAAGAGCAAGGATAAAGAATACCCAACCTGCAATCTTTGTGAACTTTGAAAGCTGTGCATCCATTGTCTTTGACTTATTCTTGCCAAAGAAAGTATCTGCACCACCTGAAACAACGCCGAGGCCTTGTTGCTTGCTTTCTTGAAGTGTAACTAAAAGTATGATAATAATAGAAACTATTATAACCAATATTGCCAATACATATTGAAGAGCTGTCATGCTATTTAACCTCCGAAAATTTTATACTACGATATTTTATCACAAACAATATAAAAAAGTCAATAGATTATTCAGACTTTTCAGTTTATTATTTATAAATTCAGCGTTTAATGTCAATCATTCAGAAAACGCTTCGTAAATAGGTTCCTCATCAGACGTAACAGTACCTTCGGTTATTATAAGCTTTCCGCTAAAGCCGCTTGACGGAAGGTCGTACATATACTTGAGAAGTAATTTTTCAATAATAGACCTTAAGCCTCTGGCACCCGTGCCGTTTTCGAGAGTCTTTTTAGCAATCGCTCTCAAAGCACCGTCTTCAAATAAAAGCTCTATCGAATCAATGCTGAAAAGATACTGATACTGCTTGATAAGAGAATTTTTCGGCTCTGTCATAATTCTTACAAGAGCGTCCTCATCAAGTGATTGAAGAGCTGTTATAACCGGCAAACGACCGACAAGCTCCGGAATTAAACCGTACTTTACAAGGTCGTGATGCACCACCTTACTCATAATGGCACTGCTTTCAAACTCCTGCTTGCTTTTTATTGTTGCACCAAAGCCGAGACCCGAGTTACCCATTCTCTTTTCAACGATTTTTTCTATACCGTCGAAAGCACCGGCGCAAATAAACAAGATGTTTGTTGTGTCAATTTGAATAAACTCTTGCTGCGGATGCTTTCTGCCACCCTGCGGAGGAACATTTGAAACAGTACCCTCCAAAATTTTGAGAAGTGCCTGCTGAACACCCTCACCGCTAACATCACGGGTGATGGATGTGCTTTCACTCTTTCTTGCGATTTTATCTATTTCGTCAACATAGATAATACCCTTTTCTGCTCTTTCAATATCGAAATCCGCTGCCTGAATGAGTCTTAAAAGAATATTCTCCACGTCCTCACCAACATAGCCTGCCTCTGTGAGTGTTGTTGCATCCGCAATGGCAAAGGGTACATCAAGTATTCTTGCCAATGTCTGTGCAAGCATCGTTTTACCTACACCTGTTGTACCGAGCATCAAGATGTTGCTTTTACTGATTTCCGTGTCGCTGTTCTTACCTGTATAAATTCTCTTATAATGGTTGTAAACAGCAACGCTCAAAGCCATTTTTGCATCGTCTTGACCGATAACGTATTCATCAAGCTTTGCCTTTATTTCGTGCGGCTTTTGCAACGAAGCAAAGTCATGCTCATCAGCTTTAGGTGCAGTGTCGATTTCCTCAGCAACAATTTCTTGACACAAAGCAACGCACTGCTCACAAATATACACACCGGGGCCTGCTATCAAGGTTTTAACTTCGCTTTGCGCCTTGTTGCAAAACGAACATCTTATGGTTTCTTTTGCCACAAAATCTACCCCTTTTATCTCTTATACATTATTTTATCAACAAGACCGTATTCGAGTGCTTCTTCGGCTGTCATAAAATTATCGCGTTCTGTATCCTGTGCGATAGTTTCGATATCCTTGCCTGTGTTTTCAGCAAGTATTTTGTTGAGCTTTGCCTTTGTGCGAAGAATATGGTCTGCAACGATTTTAATGTCTGTTGCCTGACCCTTTGCACCACCCGACGGCTGATGAATCATAATTTCGCTGTTTGGAAGAGCATATCTCTTGCCCTTTGTACCCGATGAAAGCAAAAATGCACCCATACTTGCCGCAAGGCCCATACAAATCGTGCAAACATCGCATTTGATGTATTGCATTGTGTCATAAATAGCCATACCTGCCGTTACTGAACCACCCGGGCTGTTAATGTAAAAGCTGATATCCTTTTCACTATCCTGGCTTTCAAGGAAAAGAAGCTGTGCTACAACAAGTGAAGCGGTTGCATCGTTAACCTCGTCGGACAAAACTATAATTCTGTCGTTAAGAAGTCTTGAATAAATGTCGTATTGGCGCTCGCCACGATTTGTTTGTTCTACAACATAAGGTACTAATGCCATTAGTATGCCTCCTTTAAATAAGTTATTAGAGGAACTGAACGCAAAATGGCCCCGTTCCTCTTTTAAGATTTATATTTATTATACTCAATAATATGCTGACTTAATCAATTATTCAGCATCTGCAGGAGCTTCTTCCTTCTTTGCTCTCGGCTTTCTTTGTGTTGTTACCTTTGCATTGTCAATAACAAATTTGATTGCCTTTTCCTTGAGCATATCAGCCTTAAGACCATCTACAGGAACAACTTCCTTAATCTTTTCAACTTCCATACCGTACTGAGCAGCAAACTTTGCATATTCTGCTTCGATTTCCTCTTCGGTTACCTCAAGAGCTTCTAAAGCTGCAATCTTTTCAAGAGCAAGACGAATCTTAACGTTCTTGATTGCACCTTCTCTCATTTGCTCTCTGTAGCTTTCCATTGTCATACCTGTATATTGAAGGTATGTTGCAAAGTTCATACCCTGCATTGAGAATCTGTAGTCAAGATCTCTGATTTGTGCATCGATTTCGTTATCGTACATAATCTCAGGGATTTCACCCTCAACATTTTCGCTGAGCTTTTGAAGAAGCTGAGACTCAATATCCTTTGCGTTGTCCTCTTCCTTCTTAGCCTTGATTTCAGCTGCGATACCCTTCTTCATATCCTCTACTGTATCGTAGTCTGCAGCATCCTGTGCAAATTCATCGTCAACAGCAGGATATTCCTTAACCTTGATTTCGTGAAGCTTGATTTTGAATACTACAGCCTTACCTGCAAGACCCTCGTGGTAATCTTCGGGGAATGTGATATCAATATCAAATTCTTCACCGATGCTGTGTCCGATAATCTGCTCTTCAAAGCCCGGTACGAATGAATTTGAACCGATTGCAAGCTCGTAGTTTTCGCCCTTGCCGCCGTCGAATGCTACACCGTCAACAAAGCCTTCAAAGTCGATAACCGTAATATCACCGTCTTGTACTGCTCTGTCTTCAACCGATATGAGACGAGCGTTTCTTTCAACGAGTTCATCAATTCTCTTTTGAACTTCCTCGTCTGTAACCTCTACCTTTTTCTTGGTAGCCTTAAGCTCTTTGTATGCAGTAACTGTAACATCAGGCTTTACGAAAACCTCAACTGTCATTGTAACACCGTTTTCGCTGATATCGCCGATATCTGCACTCTTTGTTCCTACTGCGTCAAGCTCTGCTTCCTTGCAAGCTTCTGTAACTGCATCACCGAAGCAAAGGTCAAGAGCGTCCTCGTAGAAATAACCCTTACCGTAGAAGTTTTCAACCATCTTACGAGTAGCCTTACCCTTACGGAAGCCGGGAAGCTGAATTCTGCCCTTTTGCTTTTGGAAAGCCTTGTCCAAAGCAGCAGTGAATACTTCCTTTGAAATTTCAATTTCAAGAGAATAAACATTTGTTTCCACATTTTTTGATGATTTTAACATTTTTGACTCCTATTCTGCGGCAGTAATTTTTCCGTGCAAATTATTTACACCTGCCGCTAAACATAATAACTTATATATTATAGCAGTATTAAAAAGAAATTTCCATACTTTTTTCAAAATTTTTCCACTAATCGGGGACAAAATTCAAGAAAATCCGCAGAAACAAGCGAAAATCGTATATCATCCACAACATCTGTTACACTTCTTTTTATACTTTCGCCGTGTAAATGACCGTAATAGCATCTTTTTACGTCGTGTCTTTTTAATACATTTATTATTTCCTCGCACACCTCACCCGACATAATCGGAGGGTAATGCAAAAAGACGATTATTTCAAGGCCCGTTTTTTTGCCTTCTTCAATAGAGCGTTCAAGTCTTGCGGCTTCTCTTAACAGCACCTTAACGTCCTGCTCACCTTGGGCGTCGTAAAACCAGCCTCTGCTGCCGCAAAGAGCAAAACGGTCAACCGTATAAGTGTTGTTATGAAGAATTTTTATTGTGTCAAAGCCCTCGCTTTGCAAAAACAGGTCCATCTTCTTTTTTGTGTTCCACCAATAATCGTGATTTCCCTTAAGAATTATCTTTTGACCGGGTAAGTTATGAAGAAACTCAAAATCTGCCCTCGCTTGCTGAAACGACATAGCCCACGAAATATCGCCCGGAATTACAACCGTATCCTTTTCGGTTACAACGCTTTTCCAATTTCTTTCAAGTCTTTGAGCATAATCGCTCCAACCTCGGAAGATATCCATCGGCTTGTCCGTACCGAAGGACAAGTGCGTATCTGCTATTGCGAACAAGGACATATTTTCACCTCTTTGTAATAAAAATTCCCTTTACTGCTTAGTCATATACCGAGCATTTCGTATACTTTCTTTGTCATATCCTCTTTAGTGCAGCAATCGGTAAATCTCGGCTCTACACCCTTGAGATTTTCAAGCTGTGCAGGACAATCTACACCCGTTACGGCTTTAAGCTCATATACCTGCTCAAATTCATCCATACCGTCTGCCGATTCACCCGTAACAGCGCTGAGTACGGCTGCAGAGAATTTATATGGGTTTGCAGTTGATGCAACAACGTTAGGAAGATCAGCATTGTCGCCGTTGTAACGCTCTGAAGCTTTAACTGCAACTGCTTTAAACGCTCCCTGTAAGAATTAATTCG
>CAZNQI010000067.1:0-1927 GCA_964575375.1 uncultured Faecalibacterium sp. | reverse complement strand
AGCTTTAACTGCAACTGCCGTGTGTGTATCGAGAAGATAACCGTCTTTAAACACAGAAGACACGGTTTCTTTTACATCGCTTTCACTGCTATAGTCAGCCGAGAAGTATTTTGAAACCTGCTCAAGTGTAGCCTCATCCACCTTGTATGTGCCGTTCTTTGAAAGCTCGCTCATCCATTCGCCTACAGCTTCACTGTTGCCGTTTGTAAGATGATAGAGTAATCTTTCAAGATTGGAGGAAATGAGAATATCCATAGACGGGGATGTTGTTGTGTAGAACTTTCTGTTTCTGTCATACACACCTGTTTTGATGAAATCCGTGAGGACGTTATTCATATTTGAAGCACAGATAAGCTTATTTATGGGCAAGCCCATTTTCTCTGCATAGTAAGCCGCAAGAATGTTGCCGAAGTTACCTGTCGGTACGGTAACGTTTATCTCGTCGCCGTTTTTAATTGTACCGTTTTCGATAAGGTCGCAATAAGCAGAGATGTAATAAACTATCTGCGGTACAAGTCTGCCCCAGTTGATTGAGTTGGCAGATGAGAACATCATACCGTTTTCGCTGAGCTTTGCTTTTACTTCTTCGTTAGTAAAGATTGCTTTAACGCCGTTTTGTGCATCGTCAAAATTACCGTAAATGGCACACACGGAAACGTTATCGCCCTGCTGTGTTGTCATTTGCAATTTCTGCATCGGACTTACACCGTCGTTAGGGTAAAATACCATTATCTTTGTACCCGGTACATCCTTAAAGCCTTCCAAAGCAGCCTTACCTGTGTCGCCCGAGGTTGCAACAAGAATAACGATAGTTTTGTCCGTCTGTGTCTTTTTTGCAGAGGTTGTGAGAAGATAAGGCAAAAGCTGAAGTGCCATATCCTTAAACGCACAGGTAGGTCCGTGCCAAAGCTCAAGAATGTGCTTGCCGTCCTTTAAGGAATGAACGGGAGCAGTTTTTTCACTGCTGAACTTGCCCTTTGCGTATGCACCGTTTACGCACATATCGATTTCCTCTTCGGTAAAGTCTGTAAGATAAAGCGAAAGCACCTTCTTAGCTCTTGAAATATAATCAAGTCCCACAAGAGAAGCGATAAATTCTTTATCTATTTGAGGTATCTCTTCGGGTACAAAAAGACCGCCCTCTTTTGAAATGCCCTGTGTAATTGCAGTGGCAGAGGTAACTCTTACATTTTTGTCTCTGGTACTTGTGTATAACATTTTTAACACCCTCCATTTTCAGAGATTATAATAATGATATATTTTAACACATTAAAATCAAAATGTAAAGTGTTTAAAATAACTATAAATGGGCAAAAAAGTATTTACTTTTAAGTGCAGAAATGATATTATATTTTAGTAAAATTATTTTAGAAACGAGGTTTTAATATGGGATTTTTAACAGGTAAAACAGCCATCATTACAGGTGCAGGCAGAGCTGTCCTCAGCGACGGAAGATGCGGCTCTATCGGATACGGTATTGCTACTGCTTATGCAAAAGAGGGTGCAAATCTTGTTATTACCGGTCGTAACGTTCAAAAGCTCCTGGACGCTAAAGAAGAACTTGAAAGACTTTACGGTATAAAAGTCCTCACAGTTGCAGCAGATGTAAATGAAAACGCAGACAACGAAGCCGTTGTTGCAGATGTTGTCAAAAAAGCTGTTGACACGTTCGGAAGAATAGACGTTCTTATAAATAACGCTCAAGCTTCGGCTTCAGGTGTTCCTATTGCAGAACACACAACAGAGCAATTCAATCTTGCAATGTATTCGGGTCTTTATGCAGCGTTCTATTATATGAAGGCTTGCTATCCGTATCTTAAAGAAACCCGGGGTGCTGTTATCAACTTTGCCTCAGGTGCAGGTCTTTTCGGCAACTACGGTCAATGCTCTTATGCAGCAGCTAAAGAGGGTATTCGCGGTCTCAGCC
>CAZNQI010000066.1:0-8193 GCA_964575375.1 uncultured Faecalibacterium sp. | reverse complement strand
AACGCTTCGGCACAAGCTTCAAAATGAATAACCTTTATATGACCTGCGGTGCTGCAGCCTCTCTTTGCATCACCTTTAAGGCACTTACAGAAAAGGATGACGAGATTATCGTTTTTGCTCCGTACTTTCCTGAGTATAAGGTTTTCATTTCTGCCGCAGGTGCAAATACAGTTGAGGTTAAGTGTAATGAGGATGACCTTACAATCAACCTTGAAGCGTTTGAAAAAGCTATTAATGAGCATACAAAGGCTGTTGTTATCAACTCACCGAACAATCCATCGGGTGTTGTTGTAAGCGAGGAAATCGTTATCGGTCTTTGCGAGATATTAAAGAAAAAGCAGCTTGAGTACGGAAAGAGCATTTTCCTCATTTCCGATGAGCCGTACAGAGAGCTTGTTTACGGCGACGTAAAGGTGCCTTATCTTACAAAGTATTACGACAATACAATCGTTTGCTATTCCTTTAGTAAATCGCTTTCACTTCCGGGCGACAGAATCGGTTACATTTTAGTGCCCGACGAGGTGGAAAACTTCGAGCTTATATACAAGTCTGTTTGCGGTGCCGGCAGATCTCTCGGTTATGTATGCGCTCCGTCGCTTATGCAGTTTGCAATAAGAAAATGTGTAGGTAAAACCTCAGATGTATCGGTTTATCAAAAGAACAGAGATATACTTCTTGCACACTTTGATAAGCTCGGATTTAAAACAGCAAAGCCTGACGGTGCATTTTATCTGTTTATGAAATCTCCCGAAAAGGATGCCATGGCATTTTGCGAAAGAGCAAAGAAGTATGACCTTTTACTCGTACCGAGTGATTCGTTTGGCTTCCCGGGTTATGTAAGACTTTCATATTGCGTTTCAACCGAAATGATTGAGCGCTCCTTGCCGTCATTTGAAAAATTGGCAAAAGAATACGATTTGGTATAAGGTGAAAGAAATGGAAAAGCTTAATGAAGCAAGAAAAATAATAGGCGAAACAGACAAAGAAATTGCAGCCTTGTTTCAAAAAAGAATGCAGGCTGTAAGAATGGTTGCAGAATATAAAAAGGAAAGAGGTCTTCCGATTTTCGACGCAGAAAGAGAAGAGGCTCTTCTTAAGAAAAATTTGCAATATGTTGACGACGAGCTTGTAAAAGAGTTCTACATTCCGTTTATGCAAAGCACAATGGATATTTCAAAAAGATATCAGCACAGAATTTTAGAGGGTGCAAACGTTGCTTACAGTGGTGTAGAGGGCGCATTCGCTCATATTGCGGCAGGCAGAATTTTCCCCGACGGCAACAGAATATCCTATCCTAATTTTAAAAGTGCTTATGAAGCAGTTGAAAAGGGCGAGTGCGACGTTGCAGTTATTCCTATTGAAAACAGCAGAGCAGGCGAGGTTGGTGAGGTAATCGACCTTATCTTTTCGGGCAGTCTTTATGTAAACGGTATATACAGCCTTGACATAAGACACAACCTTATCGGCATAAAGGGCGCTACGGAAAGCGACATAACAAAGGTTATAAGCCACCAACAAGCACTTGACCAATGCGCTTCGTATATAAGAAACCAAGGCTACAAGGCAGAAAGCTGTGAAAATACTGCAAGAGCAGCTAAATTCGTTGCAGAAAAGGGCGACATAAGCGTTGCCGCTATAGCTTCAAGAGAAACTGCACAGCTTTATTCACTTGATGTTATCAGAGAAAACATAAACGAGAGCAGCGACAATACAACGAGATTTGTTGTTCTTTCAAGAACGCTTTGCACAGAAAAAAGAGACCATTCGATTATCGTTTTCACAGTACCCGATAAAGCCGGTGCCTTGGCTCATGCGATAAACGTTATCGGTCATCACGGCTATTCTATGAGATGTATCAAAAGCCGTGCGATGAAAGATCTTATCTGGACATATTACTTCTACGTTGAGCTTCAGGGCGACTTGCAGTCCAAGCGAGGTAAATATATGCTCGATGAGCTGTCAGAGTGCTGCGACAGACTTAAAATGGTAGGAACATTCAAGGAAAACAGTAAAATTTGAGGTGAGAGTATGATTATTCCCGTATCAATGGGTAGTGATTCGTATGATATCGTGCTTCAAAGAGGTGCGATTAAAAAGGCTAACGAATATATAAAAATAAAAGATGACTGTAAGGTGCTTGTTGTAACGGATACGGGTGTACCCGAAATATACTCAAAAACGGTTGCTTCGCAGTTTAAAAACGCATATATTCACACCTTTCCTGAGGGTGAGGAAAACAAAACCTTTGATACATACAAGGGAATTTGCGAAAAGCTTTTAGAGCTTTCATTTACAAGAAAGGATGCCGTTATTGCTGTCGGTGGTGGTGTTGTGGGCGACATTTCAGGCTTTGCCGCCGCAACGTATATGAGAGGTATTGCCTTTTATAATATACCTACAACGCTTTTATCGCAGGTTGACTCATCAATCGGCGGCAAGACGGCTGTTGACCTTGGAAAAATCAAGAATATAATAGGTGCCTTCTATCAGCCGAAGGCTGTTGTAATTGATATTGATGTGCTTTCTACTTTGCCCGAAAGACAGATTAAAAACGGACTTGCAGAAAGCATTAAAATGGGCATTACAAGCGACGAGGAGCTTTTTTCACTCTTTCAAAGCGACGACTATATGTCGCACATTGAAAAGATTATTGAGCTTTCCTTAAAGGTTAAGCGTTCTGTTGTTGAACAAGACGAAAAAGAAACAGGGCTTCGCAAGGTGCTGAATTTCGGCCATACTATAGGACACGGCATTGAAGCAACACAGCAGGGAGTGCTTTACCACGGCGAATGTGTGGCACTCGGAATGATTCCGATGTGCGGTGCTGAAATCAAGGATAAAGTTATAGATGCTTTAAAAAGAGTAGGACTTCCTACAGAATTTTCATACGATAAAGAAAAGGTGTACGAGGCTCTTTGCCACGATAAAAAGTCGCAAGGCGAGAGTATAACGGTTGTTAAGAGCAACAAAATCGGCTCATTCGAGTTTTGCAAGATGCAAAACGAAGAGCTTTTGAGCTTAATTTGACGAAAGGAAAAGCATTTGCTTTGTAATATATATGAAAAACACATTTGGTAATTCTTTTGCTGTAACCGTTTTCGGTGAAAGCCACGGTAATGCTATAGGCTGTGTTATAGACGGCATTGCACCCGGCGTTCAAATTGATGAAGACTTCATTTTATCGCAAATGGAAAAGAGAAAAGGTATAAATGCTATTTCCACTCCTCGCAGAGAAAAGGACGAGGTTAAGATTTTAAGCGGTGTTTTTGAAGGCAGAAGCACAGGTACACCTATTTGCCTTGTTATTGAAAATGCCGACACAAAAAGTAAGGACTACAGCAAAACGAAGGATATATTAAGACCATCTCACGCTGACTTTACAGCCGAAATGAAGTATCACGGCTTTCAGGACTATAGAGGCGGAGGACACTTTTCGGGCAGAATAACTGCACCCATAGTTGCCGCGGGAGCTGTTGCTATCTCAATGCTAAAGAAAAAGGGTATCGAAATCGGCACTCACATTTCTTCCTGCTACACAGTAAAGGACAGAGATTTTGAAAATTTAAGCGAGGATATCGCTTTACTTTCAACTCTTGAAATGCCCGTACTTTGTGAGACGGCACGTGAGGAAATGCTCACGGTTATAGAAAACGCACGAAACGAGGGTGATAGCGTCGGCGGTACACTCACAACGGCAGTTACGGGTATGCCCTCAGGCGTTGGTGAGCCTTGGTTTGACAGTGTGGAAAGTGTGCTTTCGCACGCATTGTTTTCAATACCTGCTGTTAAGGGTATTGAATTCGGTGCAGGCTTTTCACTTGCCGAAATGAAAGGCTCAAAGGCGAACGATGAGTTTTATGTTTCGGGCGAGGAGATAAAAACAAAGACAAACAACAACGGTGGAATTAACGGCGGTATTACTAATTCTATGCCGATTGTTTTTTCACTTTGCATTAAGCCGACACCGTCTATCTATAAACAGCAAAATTCGGTAAACATTGCCGAAATGACTAACACAAGCTTTAATATACAGGGCAGACACGACCCTGCAATTATCCACAGAGCAAGAGTAGTGGTAGACAGCGTAACAGCCATAGCTCTTTGCGATTTACTTGCAACACGCTTCGGTACAGATTATTTGGGAGAGTGAAAAAATGAAATACGGTCTTATAGGTGAAAAATTAGGACATAGCTTTTCAAAGCCTATACACGAAAAAATCGCCGGATACACTTATGAAATTAAGGAGATTGCAAGAGGCGACCTTGACGCATTTATGAAAGCAAAGGAATTTTGCGGAATTAATGTTACAATTCCGTATAAAGCAGATGTTATTCCTTATCTCGATTATATAGACCCTGTTGCCGAAAAAATCGGTGCAGTTAATACTATTGTAAATAAAGACGGTAAGCTTTACGGCTACAACACCGATTTCGGCGGCTTGAAAATGCTCATAGAAAAGTGTGGCTTCGACTATGAGGGTAAAAAGGTCATAATTGCCGGTACGGGCGGTACGTCGAAAACTGCAAATGCAGTAGCTTACGCACTCGGCGCTGCGACTGTTCTTCACGTTGGCAGACCCGAGGATGCAGGATATGAGGGCGTGAACTATGAAAATGTATACACACTTCACGGTGATGCAGACTACATAATTAACACAACACCACTTGGTATGTATCCGAACTGCGACGGTTATTCACTTGAGGTTTCAAAATTCAACAACCTTAAGGGTCTTACCGATGTTGTATATAACCCTTTAAGAACAAGACTTTCACAAAAGGCTGAGGAATGTGGCGTGAAGAGCGCTTGCGGACTTTATATGCTTGTGTGTCAAGCTGTTCTTGCTTGTGAAAAATTCACGGGAAAAGAATTTAATACAGAAAAGGTTGCAACGGAAATTTTTGCAGAAATAGTTTCAGAAAAGCAAAATATCGTGCTTATCGGTATGCCGGGCAGCGGCAAGAGCACAATAGGTAAGGCTTTGAGCGAAAAGACAGGCAAGACCTTTATAGATACCGATGATATGATAGTGTCTGAGTACGGCGTTATCAGCGATATATTTAAAGAAAAGGGCGAGGAGTATTTCAGAGATATCGAAACGCAAAAGGTCAAACAGGCTGCGAAAATGAACGGTATGATTATTGCTACCGGTGGTGGTGCAGTGCTGAAAAAGGAAAATGTGGACGCTTTAAGACAAAACGGCATAATAGTCTTTTTAAACAGACCTATAGAGGATATAGTGCCAACCGATGACAGACCGCTTTCGAGCGACCTCGCTTCGCTTAAAAAACGCTTTGAAGAAAGATACGATATTTATTTAAGCTCTTGCGACAAAGAAATATTTGTTGACGGAGTGGTGGAAAATTCCGTTTCAAAAATATTGGAGATGTTATAATGAAAATACTTGTAATAAACGGACCGAATCTTAATATGCTCGGTATAAGAGAGCCGGGACACTACGGAAACGAAACCTACGCCGACCTTGTTAAAAAGATAGAAAGCTACTGCAGTGAAAAGGGTATCGAGTGTGAATGCTATCAGTCGAATCACGAGGGCTGTCTCGTTGATAAAATTCAAGAGGGCTTCGGTAAGGCAGACGGTATTGTTATTAACCCGGGAGCTTATACTCACACAAGCGTTGCTATTTTGGATGCCGTGAAGTCCGTTTCAATTCCTACGGTTGAAATTCATATTTCAAAGGTTGAGGAAAGAGAAGACTTCAGGCAGATAAGCTACATAAGGCTTGCAGCCATAAAAACAATAACGGGACTCGGAACAGACGGCTATTTAAGAGCGATTGACACGCTTATTGAGTACTTGGGTAAATAAAATATGAAAGCAAAAATTGATATATCGAATTTACACGGCGAGGCAGTAGTACCTGCTTCAAAAAGTATGGCGCACAGACTTCTTATTTGTGCCGGACTTTCAAAAGGGAAAAGTGTTATTTCAAACGTTGCTTATTCCGAGGATATTCTTGCAACTCTTGATTGTCTTCAAACAATGGGTGCAAGGGTTATAAAAAACGAAAGCAGTGTTGAAATCGAGGGCGTTTCACCGAATATAACAAGCGAAAAAAGCTTCCGCTGCAGAGAAAGTGGCAGTACACTGAGGTTTTTTATACCTATTCTTCTTTTGTCCGATAAAATGCAGACCTTCACAGGCTACGGCAGACTTATGCAAAGACCTATGAGCGTTTATGAACGCATTTGCAGTGAAAAAAGTTTAACGTATACTCATTGCGACGGCGAAATACAAGTCAAGGGTAAGCTTTCAAGCGGCGAATATGAGGTGCAAGGCAATATCAGCAGTCAGTTTATTAGCGGTTTGCTTTTTGCGTTGCCGCTTTGTGAGGGAGACAGCACAATAAAAATTATCCCACCCGTTGAAAGCAGAAGCTATATAAATATGACAATACAAGCGATGGAGGTTTTCGGTGTTACAGCTTTGTGGCAGGATGAAAATACGCTTTTCATTAAGGGAAACCAAAGCTATGAGGCTACAGACATAGAAACCGAGGGCGACTGGTCAAACGCAGCGTTTTTAGAGGCACTTAATCTTATTGGAGGAAACTGCATTGTTAAGGGTGTTAACGAAAACTCATTGCAGGGCGACAGAATTTACAGAAAATACTTCGCAATGCTTAAGGAGGGCACTCCTGTTTTAGATGTAAGAGATTGCCCCGATTTAGCACCGATTCTTATGACGATGGCGGCGTACCTGAACGGTGCCACTTTGACAGGAACGGCGAGACTTAAAATAAAAGAGAGCGACCGTGGGGTAGTAATGCAAAAGGAGCTTTCAAAGTTTGGTGCAGACATTAGTGTTTATGACAATGAGATTGTTATTAAAAAAGCACTCTTGCACGCACCGAGGGAAGAGCTTTGCTCGCACAATGACCACAGAATAGTGATGTCGCTTTGTGTACTTTCGTTAGCACTTTCGGGTACGATAGACGGCGCAGAGGCTGTAAAGAAAAGCTTCCCCGACTTTTTCGATAAAATAAAGGAGCTTTCAGGAAAGGTGATACTTTATGACGATAAATAAAAATACGAAATTTCTTATAGTAGGCTTGGGTCTTTTAGGTGGCAGCTATGCAAGAGGTCTTACCGAAAAGGGATACTATGTAGAGGCGATAACAAAGGGAGAAAGGTCCTGCGAGTTCGCTCTTGAGCATGAAATTGTTAAAAAATGCACAACACAAGTGGACGAACAGATGATTAAAAATGCCGATGTTATCATATTCGCCTTGTATCCCACAACTTTTATAGAATGGATAGAGAAAAACGGCCATATAATAAAACCCGGTACGCTTATAACAGACGTTACGGGTGTTAAGGGCTGTGTCGTTGATAAAATTCAAAATATGCTTCCGCCGCTTGTGGAATTCATTTCTGCACACCCGATGGCGGGACGCGAGGTATACGGTGTTGAAAACAGCGACGAGAGAATTTTTTACGGTGCAAACTACATTGTTGTGCCCACCGAAAGAAATACGGCTGAGGGCATTGAGGCTTGCAAGAGAATAGGTGAAATTCTCGGCTTTGGCAGAATAAGCGAGCTGTCGCCGAATGAGCACGATGAGATGATAGGCTTTGTGTCGCAGCTTACACACTGTATCGCTGTTTCTCTTATGAACTGCTATGAGCATCAAAGGCTTGAAAAGTACACGGGCGACTCGTTTAGAGACCTTACAAGAATTGCAAACATTAACGAGAATATGTGGAGCGAGCTGTTCCTTATGAACAAAGAGCCTTTGCTTGACCAAATGGAGCTTTTCAAAAAGGCTTTCGACGAGCTTTACGGCTATCTCAAGGATGATGACCGTGAGGGTATGATGGAAATGATGCGTCGTTCAACCGAACGCAGAAAATTATTCGACAGATAAATATAATTAAAAGGAATATTCAGGAGGTAAAAAATTATGAATATGGATTTCGTTTGTAAGCTTCCGATACCGAAGCTTATTAAGGAAGAATACCCACTTACTGCCGAGGCTGCTGCAGTTAAGGCAAAAAGAGACGAGGAAATAAAGGCTATTTTTGAGGGTAAGGAAAGAAAGCTTATTCTTGTAATCGGTCCTTGCTCTGCCGACAATGAAGACAGCGTTATGGACTATATTTCAAGACTTGTACCTGTGCAGGAAAAGGTTAAGGATAAGATTCTCATTATCCCGAGAATTTACACAAATAAGC
>CAZNQI010000065.1:3919-8652 GCA_964575375.1 uncultured Faecalibacterium sp. | reverse complement strand
ATTATAAAGCAGTGGCTCAACGAGATTTTGAACAGATGTGGCTCCCTTAACAAGCTTGCCGATATTGATACCGAAAACAGCGAGCACACTGTCGATAATTGCAAGAATACCCATTGTGATTTTGTAATGTGCAGTATCGGGTGAATAGGGGCTGTCGCCGCCGTAAAGATTAGCAACCAAAGACACGATAAAATCAACAATTTTTTCGTTTTTGATGCTTTCAACATCGGATTTTTTAAGTCCGGATTCTTTCTTGCAAAGCTTTGCAGTTGTTCCGATTGTGAGCTTGTTGAGTATTTTAGCAAACGGCTTTATAATCCAGCCTATTTTATAGATAAGCTTTTCTTTTACACTGAAAGCTGTTGCAAGGCGAGCAAGCTCGGGGATATCACTGCCTGCTGCCGCAATAACACGTCTTATCATACCAAAGAATTTATCCTCAAGATGAACCTTCAATGGTCTGCCGTCAATTTCACATTCAACATCAACGCTGCTTACATCAATTTTGCCCTCGTTCGGTATAAAAGTAACTTGACGGAAGGTTGCGGGATATCCTACGGCTGCTGCAGTTGTGATATCATAGAAAATTTTGCCGTTATCGGTATATTTATAGGATATATCTTGCATGTGAGTGTGTCCTGTGAACATATAGTGAAGTCCCATTTCGGTAAATTCATCAATTCTTCTTTCGGCTTCGCCCATAATGTTACTCTTACCTATGATTGTGTAGAAAGGAGACGGTGAGAGCATAGGGTGGTGAGTCATAGGAATGATAAATTGACCGTTTGCCTGAGCATCTTTGATTTGTTCGGTTATCCATTCAAAGCAATCGTCCGAAAAACCACTTGCACCCTTGCGGTTTTTGTCGTCGTTGAGTGCAAAAAGACGATAGCCGTCGCATAGCTGAACAACATAAGACATACTGTCTCTATGTACGGATATAGCCTCGTCGGGACCGAATTCACGGTACATATCGAAAAGCTCTTCTCTGTTAACACAGGGAACGGAGAGCTTTTCGTCTCCAACGAATTTGTGTGTCAAGCCGTCATCGTGAAAATCGTGCGTAGCAGTTATAACATAAACTCTTTTTCCTCTCTCTTTGAGCGAACGAAGAAGCTTAATAACGCCCTCATGTGCTTCTTTTTCTGCTTTTGTTGTAACGTCGCCTGATACAAGCACAATTTCGCAATCATCCTTTACGAGCTGATCCATAAGTGAGGTGAGTATTTCCTCGCAATTAAGCAAATCGTTTGGCGTTTTTGCATTTTCTTTTTCAAATGCTTTACCGCTTATACCGGTTTGCTTTGAATAATAGTGGATGTCCGATATGATGTTGAGCTTCAATGGTTTAATGTTTTCATACATAATTTTTTACCTCTTATAATTTAATTTATTTTATTAATTGTCAAGCTGTGCTTTTCGTTGTCCTTTATGCAAAGGGTGAATGTCAAAAGTCCCGAATCGTTTTTAACATTCTCCAAAGAAACACCATCGAGTGTGCAACGGTAGTCGCAGCCCTCGTTCATAACACAAAGCAGATTAAACCTATCATTTGTGCCGTAATATGTGAATTCGATTTCTGCTTTTGCGAAATCCTCGCTAAACAGAGTTCTTTCAAGATAAGTGTCAAAGCCGACGTTAACAGTACCGGGTGTGTAATATGCTTTTGTCCAAAGATTTATCGGAGTTGAAAGACCACCGAAATTATGGAACCAGCCACCACAGCCTGTAACGGTATTAACCATTTCAAAGGTGTAGTATGTACTGTCAACCTCTCTTTTCCATATATCAAGAGCCATATGTGCAATATCTCTTGCGATATCATCTCTTGCGATATCCAGCATACTCTTAAAAATAAACCACTGGTGAGGGAACCAAATATTCCCGTTCCAATACCCGTTTACCTTATAGTAAGAAGCACTTTTGTCAACGGCACTGATACCGAAAGGAGTGTGCATTTCATTATCGTTTGTAATGTGAGAGATGATTTTTTCCTTTTGGTTTTCGTCGCAAACCCCTGCAATTATCGGATAAACACCGTCAAGACCCTTGTTCATATTTTCGCCATTACCGTTTGTCATTTTGCAAACAGGCTCATAGCTTTCGTTGTGAAGTACATAGCTGTAGTATCCGCTTTCGTCGTCCCACGAATATTTGTTTAAAGCTTCGGTGAGCTTTTCAACGTCCGTTGTGTATTCGTTTATATCGTTTTCTCTGCCAAGCTTGTGTGCAAGAATTTTGAGTATCTTTGCGAAACGAATAACCTGAGCAGTTGTAATAACGGGAGAAGCTGTGTCTCTTAAATTGTTTTTCATCATATAGACCTGCCCGGGATAGTCGTCCATACCGCTTGAGGAATAGAAATAATCGTATGTCGTAAGCAAACCGCTTTTGAATTTGGCAGTTGTTGAGGTTCTGATTTTTCCTGCAAGGAAAAGATAATAAAGTCTTGCTCTGTCGTAGTAGGCTTCAAGCAAATAAGCCTTGTCCTGTCTTTTTTGTATCATTTCGTAAAGCTGATAGATTTGAACGGGAACAGGAGAGCCGTGGTGCAGAAAAGCATAATCTTTGTTGCTGTCTTCACTCAAATATGTATCAATAATATATTCGGCAAACTTCGGTGCGTATTCGTTCATACCGAGACCGATAAAGCCCGAATCCCATGTGTAAAGGCAATCCCAACGCTTACCGGGAGTATGATGAATAATATACTCACCGTGTTTATATATAGGGTATACAACATTTGTCATAACCGTTGCTGCAAGTATTTGGTTGCTGAGCTTATATTTTTCACCCTTTGAATTGACCTTGATATCTATAGCTGTTTGCTTTGCCTTTTTATAGATTTCCTCGTATTCACCTGTAGCCTTGTAATCAGCTTCATCTTTTGAAATAACAGCGTATTGAACAGAGCTTTCACCGGGCTCTATAAAGATTGTATGACTTATTGCGTTGAAAAAGAAGCCGTTGTCGCTGTGTTTACGATTAAACGCTCCTGTAAAGCTTTCCGTTACATCGTCAAAGGTTTCGTCGGCATTTGAAAGCCTTGCTGTCATACAGTCCTCGAGAGCACCTGTCTCTATTTTTCTGAATCTTGTATCGTCATTGAAAACTCTTAAATGATATTCGCCTTCAATGTTGTGATACTTTAAAACAGAAAGATATCCTTCGTGCTGCTTTTTTGTAGTGATATCGGGTACGAAGTTCACTTCTTCATTGAAAATTATTATGTCATTTTTATCTTTTTCTTCGCAAATAGCAAAGAAGTCAAATTCTGCTGCACCGGTACCGTTTGAAACTAAGGTTATTTTGAAATCGCCCTTTTCAACTTTTCCGAGGAAATGGTAGTAAAGCTCAGGGTCATCACAAGGAGAAAGTGTAAGCATATCCTTACCGTTTAATACAAATTCTGCCGTATTTTTACTGTTTATATATTCTACGCCGACTTGCTCACCTTGACGGTATTCAATATCGCTTGTACGGTATCTGATAACTAAAACAGCGTTTTCAAAAGCTTCCTCGATATGCAGAGTATAGCTTACTGTGTCGCCCTTTTCGCCGCCGAAGGGCTTAAGAACTCGGTGTGGCATATGCCATTTTTCGGCTCTGTCGCCAAGTCCTTTTTCGTCTGTGAAGCGCTTGTCGATAAATTCACCTTTTTTTCTTCCGTCGGCGTTTTGCCCATCCCAAGGTCTCGTAATTGCATAAGTGTACTCGTCGTACAAAACAGCGTTTTTGAAAACACATTTTTCAGGCAATGAGTATTCCGTATAGGTATCTCTCGGATATTCTATTGAACCGAAATAGTTAACAACGCAGTTTTTTATAACAGGAGAGTTGTTGTGAATTTCCGTTCTTACCAATATACTGTCCTTGCCGACTCTTGTGTAAGATACATCGGCAAAAACAACGTCTTTACATTCAATGTCGTATCTGTAGCTGTAGAAACTATAATCCTCGTTACAAAGCCATGGGTGATACTGCGACGGTAAGGTAACATTCGGTACCCTTATATCAAAAGCTGATACAGCAGGTGCAACCGAAAGGTCAAATCTTATGCCTGAGTACTTTTTATGATTTGCTATTTCTGAAATTCCTGCATACTTTTTGCTGAACGGCCCCCAATTCCAAAAACAGTTGAATTTATCCGTCATTGTTTTTTTAACCCCCACTAATATAACTGTAATATTTAAATTATACAATAATACATTAACGAATGTCAACTTTTTTGATGAAAGCGAATATAACTTTATTTTGAGTTTTAATAGTTTGTCATATTTATAAAAAATGTTTTAATTAAATTTAAACTCCAAAAACAATTTATTGAAAAGTATTAAAAACGGGGAATAAATTTTAAAAAAGCTCTTGCAATTTGTTGTGTCTGGTGCTATAATCTTAATAGGTTAGTAACCAAAACAATTCTTATTTAGGAGGTTTTTTTCTATGAAAAAAATATTAGCAGTACTTTTATCGATAATGATGATTTTCGGTACAGTAGCATTTTCAGCATCGGCAGCTTCATCGGATGCTATTCCGACAGCAGATATCCTTTCAGGTAATTTGCCGGGCAATCTTACGTTCAACGCAGATGATAACCTTGTTTTTGTTTTCAAGTTCACCGGTGGCACAATGTATACAGGTCAATGGGAATTGACAACATCAGGTTTGGTATACAATGAAGGTATTACTAATACTTACATTATGGTAGCTGACAACGGCAACAAATTATTAAG
>CAZNQI010000065.1:0-3909 GCA_964575375.1 uncultured Faecalibacterium sp. | reverse complement strand
CGTTACTGATAAAATTTGGATGCCTTTAATCATTCCTCCGTCAGGTCAAACTTTCAACGGCTGGTTCTGTAGTAACGGTCCTGACGCAGGTAAGACAATCGCAGCTAATGCATGGTATGAAATTCCGGATGCAGCAGCAGGTATGGTAATCGAATTTACAGCTAACGTATCTCCTGCAGAGCCTGAAGAGGATACAATGACAACTATTATGAATATCCTCATCAAGATATTCGGTACAATTATCGGCATCGTTGTATTCACAGGTAACGTAGAGCAAGGTATCGCTCTTATGGAAGAAATGCTCGGTAGCATTTTAGGTTAATAGTTTTAACACAAATACATAAACCACTCTTCGGAGTGGTTTTTTTGTTTTAATATAATGGTACATAGTTGCTTTTAATTTTTCGGATGATAATTAATCTTTACTTTTAATGCGTTTTGTGTTAATATACATAGTAGCTTTTAAATAAAATTTTGCAATAAGGAGGGATATCGTGTTTAATTTAGAACCTGATGAAAAAATAGAGCCGTTGGGGAACAATATGCAGATAATTGTATCCGAAGCTCATACATTCGGTACTGACGCCGTTTTACTTTCTAATTTTGCAAATATAAAAAGAAAAGACGTTTCTTGCGATATGGGTACAGGGTGCGGAATAATTCCTTTGATTTGGTGCAAGGGTGATACAAATAAAGTGTTTGCCATTGATATTCAAAGCAAAGCAATAACACAGCTTAATAAATCTATTCAATTAAATTCTCTTGAGGGCAGAATAACAGCTATAAATTGCGATTTGCGCTCGCTTAAAGGTGTTTTGCCTTTCGGAGAGTTTGACCTTGTTACTATGAATCCACCGTATAAGCCTGTTGGGACAGGTATAGAAAGCGTAGCAGAATGTGAAAGAATTGCAAGACACGAGGTAACCTGCAATATAGACGATGCTGTTTCGGCTGCTGCCAAGCTTTTGAAATTCGGCGGAAGATTTTGTATGTGTCATAGACCGGAAAGGCTTTGCGATATTATTGTATCTATGCGACTTGGCGGTATTGAGGTTAAAAGAATACGCTTTGTTTGCGAAAAGGTGAATAAAGCACCTTGGCTTGTCTTGGTCGAGGGAAAAAGAGGCTCAAAAAGCTCCGTAATTGTTGAAAAAAATTTAATTATGAAAAACGATGATGGCAGTGTAACCGATGATTTCAGAAAAATGTTCGGAGATTATATGGACGGTCATCAATAACGAGGTAAATAATGAGTGGAATTTTATATGTAGTCGGCACACCTATCGGAAATCTTTCGGATATGTCGCAAAGAGCTGTAGAAACTCTTTCAAATGTAGATTTTATCGCAGCCGAGGATACCAGAGTAAGCCTTAAATTACTTAATCATTTCGGAATTAAAAAGCCGATGATAAGCTATCATGAGCACAACAGAAAAGAAAAAGGTGAGTATATACTTTCAAAACTGCTTGCAGGTGAAACCGGTGCAATAGTAACAGATGCCGGTATGCCGGCTATTTCTGACCCGGGTGAAGATTTGGTTGCTCTTTGTCATGAAAGAGGCGTTAAGGTGAATGTTGTACCGGGCCCCAGTGCTTTTGTTGCGGCGATTGCCCTTACCGGTATGAATGTCAGACGCTTTACTTTTGAGGGCTTTATATCTGTTAATAAAAGCGAAAGAAGAGAGCATTTAAAGTCTATCGAGAACGAAGAAAGAACTATGGTGTTTTACGAAGCTCCCCATAAGCTCCTGCAAACACTTAAGGATTTGTATGAAGCCTTGGGCGACAGAAAGATTGCAATTGTAAGAGAAATTACCAAAATTCACGAAGAGGTTATAAGAACAACACTTTGCGGTGCTTTGGAAATGTACGATACGGTATCTCCGAGAGGGGAGTTTGTTCTTGTTATCGAGGGTAAAGAAAAAAACGAAGAAGAATATTCTTTAAGTGATGCTGTTTCTCTTGCAAAAAAATATATAAATGAGGGTTTAGGCATCAGTGCTGCTTCAAAAATGGCAGCGAAGGAAACTTCTATAAAAAAAGGTGATATATACAAAGCTCTTATGGAGGAAATGTAATGGATTGGTTAAAAGAATATTATATGTATATTATATTGTTTGTTGTTGTGCTTGTGCTTACAGTGTTTCTTTTTATAAAGTCTGCCAAAGCATATTCGTCACATCAAAAAGCTTTTAAGGCAATGGAAAGCGAGATGAAAAATCTTGCTTACTTAAAGCAAAAATACAAAAACTTTACAGCAGAAAGCCTTATGGAATGTGATGAAGAGGAAATTTTGCAAGGCGTCGGAACGGTTTACGAAGCACATCTTATGAAATCAGAAAACGGCGAGGAGGAGTTTTTGCGCTTAAACGAGAATGTGCAGAATATTTATGTTCTTAATATCCTTGTCAGCGACGGTTCGTTAAAAGAGTTCTTTTCACAAAGCGATACGCTTCTTAAAAGCAGAGTTTTGCCGGCACTTTATATGATTGATGCCGGTGAAATTGCAAAGCTTATTACACCTGTAGTTTTAATGTACGACGATAAAGACGAGACAGTTTCATACGATGAAGCAGAAATTGAAAAAATTGATAATTACATTGAAGAAAACGGCATTTTAAGGAAAATTAAGGTTTGTTCGGCAGAATATATAAAAAGTAATGCCGAGATTTTGAAAATTTAACAACTTTACATTTGACTTATTAAGCGTGATAGTGTATAATATCTTTATATGTGTAATTTAAGGAGGCGGTGCAGTTGCGTAAAATTGTGGCAGTATTTTTGCTTATTGCTATGGTCGTAATTTTTGCTTCTTGCGATAAAAATACTGAAGATCCTACGACAACTTTAAATACAAATGTTTCTGTTTCTACTACGGAGAGTACCACAGAAGCTGAGGCAATGACATATATTCTCACAACGAGTCCTGATAAAACAGCACCTTGGAGCGAAACTACAAGATTTGAAATTTCAACCTCTGTTGAAGCACTTACCGATAACTACGGTGATATAACTTTCACAACGGGTGATGTATCAAAGCCTAATGTTGTAACTTCCGTTGTGCCAACCGTTGCGACAACAACTACTACAACAACTGCAACCACAACTACTACAACTACCACCACGACTACTACAAAAGCAACAACGACTACCACAACAACTGCAGTTGAAAAAAAGGCAGTTTCAATTATTTCAAATTCTGTCGGATGGGATGAGGATAAGGTTATTCTTGAAGTTGATCCATCTAATTGGAGCGGAGATATCAAAGCTAACAGCCAAAACATTTCTGTAAAAGTAGACGGTGTAACTCTTGAAAATACTGTTGAATGTAAAGTTAAATCATCATTAAACGAAAGTGAAATGATTGAAGTTATTGTCGACCTTTCCGGTATAGGCGTCTCAAGTGATGCTACTGTTAGTTTTTCAATTCCCGAAGGCTTTATTGTTACAAAGTCCGGTACGCAATATAATTTGGCATATCCGGTTGAAGCATAATGTTTTAGCTACTGCATTAATTTGCAGTAGCTGTTATTTTTATGTTTGAATAAAAATTTCTTTCATTCAAACATAATTTTAACATTGTGATGCTATAATGCAGAAAATATGATAGAATAGACTTAATATTACATTGGAGGTAGCTATGTTTAAAGTTTTGGTTGTTGAAGATGATAAAGAGTTAAATTATGCCGTTTGCTCGTTTTTAAATCGCAACGGATATTCAAGTACGTCGTGCCTTGGTGTAGGGCAGGCTTACGAAGCACTCTATAATAATAAATACGATATTATTGTTTCGGATATTATGATGTCGGATGTTGACGGCTTTGAGTTTGCGAAGGCTATAAGATCTACCGATACTGAAATACCTATTATTTTTATGAGTGCAAGAGAGGATATTACTTCTAAACAGCTT
>CAZNQI010000064.1:7261-8664 GCA_964575375.1 uncultured Faecalibacterium sp. | reverse complement strand
ATGGTCAAGTAATTCTATTGCTATATTTTTAAAAACGCACATTTCATACGGATGAATCGAGTCAATCTTCACATCAGCTCTTGAAGAAAACGGGAATAAATACCTATCCTCTCCCATTCTTACACCTTTCCAAAGATAAAAGGTGTATTCCGTTGAGCTGCTTCTGAAATGGTAATCACGAATCAGTCGTCTTATAAATCGAATATCTCTTTTGCTCAAAAAAACATTGCCCTTATGAAAAATTCTTGAAGATACACTGACATAAACCTTAACCATATTTTCACCTTCTAAGGGCTTTGTTATGATAGGGTTCAATGCATGAAGTCCCTCAACAATTATTATTTCATCGTTTTCGACCTTCAAAGTGTTGTAACATTCTCTTTTTTTGCTGTGAAAGCTAAAATGAGGAATAGCGCTTTCGCCATTTTTAACAAGCTCTTCAAGACATTTGATAATCAAATCAGTATCAAGTGCTTTTACTGTTTCATAATCAACAGTACCGTCCTCAAAGGTGTAAGCCTTTTCTTGATCACGATAAAAATCATCAAGCGATAATGTACAGCAATGTCTGCCGTTTTTCTTAATGTTTTCCTTAAGAAGCTTTGCAGTGGTTGTTTTTCCCGAAGAGCTCGGGCCTGCGAGCATAACTATAGTTCTGCCCTTATGCTCACAAATACTGTCTGCAAGATTTACTAAAACCGTTTTGTATCTGTTTTCGCATTTTTCTATATAGCCTTGTGCATCTTCTTTTACAGCGTCGTTTATCGAATCTAAAGTGTATTTAGGCATATTGTATATCACCTGCTTAAATATTTTCTGTAGAACTCACCAATATATTGCTTTCTATTTAATATTTCATCAAAATTGTTTATATATTCATACGGATATTTGTAATTATAAATTCTTTCGATAATGTTTAAAAACGGAGCTTTCAATTTTATAACTGCTCCCGCACCAACAGACAATATTGTGTGGCACTCTTCCATCATATAAACATTGTAAAGTCCCTCAAAGCCTATTTTTGCCCAACCTACATTTTCAAGATTTCCGAGACTTTTGCTTTGACGGTACATATAATATGGGATATAACCGTTAGAAAGAAGCGTCTGCTGTGCAAAAGACAACATTTTCGTTGTTAGGTCGGCAGAGTTAGTTTTCCTGTTTTCTGTTACAATATTTGACGAGCGTTTAAGAGCTAATGTATGAACGGTAATATTCTCTGCATTTTGAGAAATTGCAGTTTCGAGTGTTCTTTGAAAGCTTTCAAAAGAGTCTGTCGGCAGACCTGCGATAAGGTCCATATTGATATTATCAAAGCCACATTCTCTTGCCAAGCTCATAGCATCAAGTGTCATTTGAGATGTGTGGTTTCTTCCGATTTCCTTAAGCACATCGTCGTTAAA
>CAZNQI010000064.1:0-7251 GCA_964575375.1 uncultured Faecalibacterium sp. | reverse complement strand
GTCGTTAAAGGTTTGTGGATTGATGCTGATTCTTGTGCATCCCGAATTTTTTATAACTGAGAATTTTTCTTTTGTAATGCTGTCGGGGCGTCCTGCTTCAATGGTGTATTCTCTTATATTGCTTAAATCAAAATTATCCTTTATTGCATCCGTTATTCTTTTAAGCTGCTCGTGAGACAGCACTGTTGGCGTACCGCCACCGATATAAACGCTTTCAAGCTTTAAAGAAAGTGTTTTTACTATATCACCCGTTTTTTCGATTTCGGTACAAAGCTTTTCAATATACTCGGGAATAAGCTTTTTTGCACTCTCGTTTGAATGAGATATGAACGAGCAATAGCTGCATCTTGTGGGGCAAAACGGAATTGAAACATAAAGAGAAAAGGAATCGCTGTCGCTTGATTCTATTATCGGCATCTCTTTTTTTGAAACCATTAAGGCAAGAAGTGTTTTCTGCTCACTTACCTTAAGCTCATTCTTAAAATACTCAACTGCCCTGTCTTCACCCCATTTTTTAACAAGGTTTGTCATAAGCTTTGCAGGTCTGACACCCGTGAGAATCCCCCAAGGCGGAGTGTAGCCTGTTATTTCCTTTAGCATATCGAAAAGCAAGACAGCCATTCTTCGTTCCAAAAAACTATCGTCGCTCTCGTCGTCAATTTTATCCTGCAAAGAAACAGCTATGCTTTTAATATATTCTTTTTCTTCTAAATTAAGACGAATAATAATCGAATTATCTTTTATTTCTGCAACACAACAGTCTTCGCTCTCAATAATTTCGTCAGACGAAACCACCTTTATATCAGGAAAAAACACTCGAAGCAGATTTTCCGTCTCATAGCGAAAAGTGTTGTTTATATTTATAAGATACATTTTATTTTCAAAGGGAATTTTCGTTTTCCCGTTATCCTTTCCCGAAGTAATAAAATCTTTTAAAGATTCATATAGGGGTTATGCTGTTTTTCGTAATCTAAGGTTGTCGCCTCTTCGTGTCCGGGATATACTGTGTAATTTCCCGGTAAAGCCTTGAGCTTCTCGAGTGAAGAAAGAAGTGTTTTTGTATCTCCTCCCGGCAAATCGGTTCTGCCTACACACTGCTTAAAAAGAGTATCTCCGCTGAAAATAACATCACCTATTTTATAGCAAACACAGCCCGGAGTGTGTCCCGGAGTATGAATAACCTCAATAAGCTCATCACCGAAAGAAAGTGTGTCGCCGTCATTTACCGTTATGTCTGCCACAGGGTAATCTTCCTTTTTACAGCCTCTGAACATAGCAAGAGACAGCATACCGTTTTGAAGATACTTCTCGTCATCCGTATGCACAACCACCTTTGCCCCGAAAACCTGCTTTGCCGCCTTAACACCCATTATATGATCATAATGTCCGTGTGTTAAAAGTATATAGTCGATTTTTTCTATACCTACACCTTTGAGCGATTGCTCCATTCTGCTTGAAAACTCACCCACATCAACTAAAAGATGTGTATTTGTATTAGTTTCCGTTACCAAATAGCAGTTTGCCGTATTGGGAGAAAAACCGGCATTTCTCACCTTTATTGCCATATCACGCCTTCCTCCATTCCTCGGTATCCATAATAATTGTAACGGGACCGTCATTCACAAGCTCAACCTGCATATCAGCTGCGAAAATACCGCTTTCGACCTTTTTAACGCCCAAAGTGCGAAGCTCTGCCTTAAATTTTTCGTAAAGCTCATTTGCAATATCAGGCTTTGCAGAGGAAATAAACGACGGGCGTCTGCCGTGAGAAGTATCTGCACAAAGAGTAAACTGCGAAACTACCAAAACCTCACCGTCAACTTGGTCTAAAGAGAGGTTCATTTTTTCGTTTTCATCTTCAAAAATGCGAATTCCGGCAACCTTTTTGGCAAGAAGCTTCATTTCGTTTTCTGTGTCTCCCTCGACAACTCCCAAAAGAACAAGAAATCCCTTTGAAATTTCGCCTGTAACCTTGCCGTCCACTGTTACCTTTGCTCTGTTTACTCTTTGTATTACTGCTTTCATAAATACTCCTTAAAGTCCCGATCGCTCTGTGCCCAGGACGCCTTTAATTTTTTTAAGCTTTTCACAAACACTCTTAAGATGCTCTGCGCCGTTTACGGTGATAGTCATATATATTGTGCATCTGCCGTCGCTGCCGTCCTTTGTAAAAATAGAATGGATCATAACTCGCATATTGGCAATAACTGCCGACGTATCGGCGAGCATACCTACACGGTTCATACAAGTTACGGCGAGTGTAACTCTGTAATCGTTTTTAACCTTAGTATCCCACGATGCTCTTATCCATCTGTCAGGCTCTGCAGCCTTTGTTATATCCTTCGGAACGTTTGAGCATTTTCTTGTATGAATTGAAACACCGTGTCCTCTTGTTATAAATCCGATGATATCATCACCCGGCAAAGGGTCGCAGCAACGGGAAAACTTAATAAGGCAGTTGTCTATTCCCTCAATTATAATTCCCTCAGCACTCTTTACAACCTTTTTTTGCGGCTTTAATTGAATGGTATCATCGCCGTTTTGCTGTGCTTCTTTAACAATCTTTGCGTATTCCTCTCTTATTCTCGGTATAATCTTTGTAAGAGTGAGACCACCGTAGCCGATTGCTGCAAAGAATTCGTCAACGCTGTTGCAATGCTGTCTTTCGGCAATCTTTTCCAAGAATTCAGTCAACTGCTTTTCGGGAAGAACTATATTGTTACGTTTAAATTCTCTTTCGACCTCAGCTCTACCCTCGATAATGTTTTCTTCTCGTCTTTCTTTCTTAAACCAGCTCTTTATCTTGCTTCTGGCAGATGCTGTTTTTGCAATCTTAAGCCAATCTCGGCTGGGGCCCTTTCCTTGCTGCGAGGTTGTGAGAATTTCAATAATTTCGCCGTTGTTTATATTGTGGTCGAGAGTTGTTATTCTGCCGTCCACCTTTGCACCTATCATCTTGTTACCGACAGCAGAGTGGATTGCATAGGCGAAGTCGATAATGCAAGAGCCCATAGGCAAGCTGATAACGTCTCCCTTTGGTGTAAACGCAAACACCTCGTCGGGAACAAAGTCTGTCTTAATTGTTTTAACGATATCCTCAACATCGTCGCTGTCCTGCTGATTTTCAAGAAGCTGTCTTATCCACGAAAGTCTTTCTTCAAACTTCGCAGTACCGTTTATTCCGAGCTTATACTTCCAGTGTGCGGCGATACCGTATTCTGCAGTATGGTGCATTTCCCAGGTTCTCATCTGCACTTCAAAGGGTACGCCTGCTTTGCCTATAACCGTAGTATGAAGTGATTGGTACATATTCGGCTTCGGAGTTGAAATGTAGTCTTTAAATCTGCCGGGAATCGGGTTGAACATATCGTGTATAACACCAAGACAGCAATAACATTCATAAACAGAATCAACGATAAGTCTTACTGCATAAATATCGTAGATTTCATCTATCGTTCTGTCCTGCATATATGTTTTTCTGTAAATACCGTGTACGCTCTTGATTCTTCCCTCAATATGTACATTCGGTACTTCTTTTTTAACTCTTTCGTATATCTGCGTTTTTATACTGTCGAGAAACGCTTGTCTTGACTCAACCTGTTTTTCCAAGGTGGTTGCAATTTCGTTGTATGCAACGGGGTCAAGATAGCTGATTGCTAAATCCTCAAGCTCCTCTTTAAACGCACGAATACCGAGTCGGTGCGCAATGGGAGCATAAATCTCCAAGGTTTCGCGAGCCTTATATCTTCTTTTTTCTTCAGGCATAAAGCGTAGGGTTCTCATATTGTGAACACGGTCTGCAAGCTTTATGATAATAACCCTGATATCTCTTGACATTGCAAGAAACATTTTTCTGATGTTTTCGCTTTGCTCCTCTTCCTTGCTTGCGGCAAATGGGATTTGACCGAGCTTTGTAACACCGTCAACAAGATGCTCAACATCCTTGCCGAAAAGAGCCCTTATTTCCTCGCTCGTGGTGGGAGTATCCTCAACGACATCGTGAAGCAAAGCAGCACAAACAGAGTCCGAGTCCATACCCATATCCACAAGAATCTGTGCAACTGCAACAGGATGGATAATATACGGCTCTCCCGAACGTCTTTTTTGCTCCTTGTGTGCTTCAAAAGCAATATCAAACGCTGTTTTTACCCTTTCGATATCATTTTTGGAAAAATTGCCGTCCATACTTTGAAGTAGCTTATTAAAACCAACATCATATACTTCACTCATTACGGCTCCCCCTTTTATTATTTTTCTTTAATTAAATCCTTCAAATATTTCAAAATTTTACTATCGTCTAAATTAACCTTTTTATCAGTATCTGCTAATGCTACAGTATTTTCATTTCTTTCAAAAATACCCAGCTCACAAAGCACGTCTATGCAAAACAGCACCTTACAAGCGTTACTTCCGTCGCCACCGAGACGATAGCAAAGCACATCCGTATCACCTTGCCACTTGCCGATGCTTTTTATGTATCGATAAATGTCAATTGCATCCTTTCTGTCTATCAGTGCAAATTCTGCTTGTTTTTTTGTTATCGGCTCACCTGTTTTAATTTTTTCGTAAAGACGTACACTCTTAAGGTATCTTTCGTCATCCGTTCCCGACATTCTGATATCCTTAATGTATATGCTGACCTTTACTTGACCCATATATTCATTTCTTTCAAGCTTTACAGCCAAATCGACACAATCTCCCACAGCATAAGGGAACTGCTCAAGTGTAGTAGAAAACAAAAGTGCCGTAAGACTACATTCACCTTTTTTTATACCAAGACGCAAATGCTTTCCCGCACCGATGCTTTGTATTGAAGTTAATGTCATTGAGAACAGCCCGAAAAGTGGCTGTGCATTACCTGCACCAAAGGGTTCAAGCTCGTTCATAACCGTTAAGATATCCG
This sequence comes from uncultured Faecalibacterium sp., assembly GCA_964575375.1. Classification (GTDB taxonomy): domain Bacteria; phylum Bacillota; class Clostridia; order Oscillospirales; family Acutalibacteraceae; genus UBA6857. The sequence goes on along the minus strand of CAZNQI010000064.1, from coordinate 2,348 downwards.
AATTTATAAAATCAGGCCTTAATCTGCAATCGAGCTGTAATGTTGGAAATGGTATATCAACAATTTTAGCATAATCATACATCGCCGTTTTAAACAGATGCAGATTTTCGCTTTTTAAGCTGAAACCTGCAGCCAAAATGTGTCCGCCATAATGTGTCAGCAAATTTGCTGCAGAGCTTACAGCATCGTAAAGTGAAAAGCCGTCTATGCTTCTGGCAGAGCCTTTGGCGTTTTCACCGTCATCCGTTATAACAAAGCAGGGCTTACCGTATTTTTGAACCAAACGCGCTGCCACTATACCGATTACACCTGCGTGCCAATTCTCACCAACGAATACAAGCACTCTTTGGCACAGCATATCGGGATTTTCTTTTATTTGTCTTTCTGCTTCGGCAATTATCTTTTTTTCAATTTCCTGTCTGTCAACATTTGCTGAATCAACAACCTTTGCAAGCTCGGCTGCTGTGCTTTCATTATCACTTGTAAGTAAGCTGAAAGCCTTAAAGGAATGCGACATTCTGCCTATGGCATTAATTCTCGGCACCAAAGAAAAAGCTACGCTCGTTGCATTAACAGTTTTACCCTCAACACCTGCAACACTTTTTAAAGCGTGGATACCCTTGTTGGTACCTTTGTTTATAAGCTTAAGTCCTTTCTTTACTATTGTGCGGTTTTCACCGATAAGCGGCACAACATCTCCGATAGTACCGAGTGTTATAATATCAGCATATCTTGAAAGCAAGCTATCCTCACTTTCATCGCTCAAAGCGCATATAAGCTTAAACGCAACACCAACACCCGACCACAGCTTATATGTACTGAGACAATCGTATCTGTGCGGGTTTACAACAGCAACAGCCTCGGGTATGCTTTCGGCGGCTTTGTGGTGGTCTGTTATTACAAGCTCCATACCAAGCTCTTTTATGTACTTTGCCTCTTCATAAGCTGAAATTCCGTTATCAACCGTTATTATTAAATGAGTCCCGCTTTCACAAAGACTTTTTATAGCCTTCATATTAAGACCGTAGCCCTCACAGTTTCTGTCCGGTATATATGCCTCAACATTACAGCCCTCATTTTTAAGATAATCGTAAAGAATTGCCGTAGAGGTTACACCGTCTGCATCATAGTCTCCGTAAATTACAATTTTTTCGTTTTTTTCAATTGCACTGCGTATTCTTTGCGCTGCCTTATCCATATCCTTCAGCTCAAACGGTGAGCAAAGCGTACCGTTTTCGGAAAAGAAATCTTCAATTTCCTCATCATCGGTTATTCCTCTGGAAACAAGCAAAAGAGCAACAAAGGGGTCTATATCAAACTCCGATGCCAAATCGGATGCAAGCTCTTTATCTATAGGTGAAACACACCATTTTTTTCGGCTCATTATACCAACCCCTTTCTATTAAATATAAAGTTTGATAATTATTTATTATAACACTAAATTCATCATTTTACAATCAATTATCGCAATATTTATTTATTGCCTTTAAAAATAAGAAGCCGTATTTTTCACACTTTTGAATCGTAACACCGTCAATTTTAAGCATCGCTTTAATATTGGTTGGCTTTTTAGTTGCGAATTGGCGCAAAACCGCATCCGTGAAAATAATGAAATCGGGTAAGCTTTTCCTTTTCGCAATTTCTTTTCTTACCAGCTTCAACTCGCTGAAAAGCTTATAGTCAAGCTTTTCTTCGGCTGTATTTGTTTTCTTTTCTGTGAGTTTTCTGACTCTCTTGTTATTTAATAATACATCCTTAGCCTTATCTCTCAAATGTAAATTTCCACTGCTGTCCTCAAAAATAAACGAAGATGTGCAAAAATACTCAATATACATATTTATTCTGCTCAATGCTATATCTTTCATAACACCAAAGCACGCAAGCTTATCGTAGTCTTTTGAAAAAACGATACTGCTTTGTGTACCCTTTAAAATATCTGCAATTACCTGTTTCGGCTCTTGTTGCTTGACTAATTCAATACAAGAGAAAACCTGCTGTGCTTTAGCTGTTACCTCTTCTGCTTCTCCCGTACCGTTGCAACCCGAGCAATTACCGCAAGGTGAAGACGGAGTTTCTCCGAAATAATTTAAGATATAGTTTCTTAAGCAAACATTTTTCGTGCAGTAATCTATCATTTGACGAAGCTTTCTGTAACGAAGCTGTTTAATTTTTTCAATATCACTGTTTGTCAGCTCTTCGTTTTTTTCGGGATTTTCTATAAAGTATTTTTGTATTCTCTCATCCATAGGTGAATAGAATAAAACGCAATCGGCTTCGCTTCCGTCTCGTCCTGCTCTGCCTGCCTCCTGATAATAGCTTTCTATATCGCCCGGCATATTATAGTGTAT